>DAIUET010000051.1:0-4024 GCA_036845045.1 Gemmatimonadaceae bacterium
AGACAGGCAAGAACGCAGAAATACCGATGGCACCAGCGCTTCGGGAAATCGTCTGTGACTCGACGCCGGTGAGCCCCGGGCGACCACCACGGCCCGAGCGGACATGGAAATCTAACAGGGTACTGGGTACTGGGTACTGGGTAATGCTCTCGGATCCCGCGGTCCGGTCCCCAGTCCCCGGTCCCCAGTCCCCGCTCACTCCCCCATCGCCTTGATGATCACACGCTTCGCCCGCTGGCCATCCCATTCGCCGTAAAACACCCGCTGCCAGGGTCCGAAATCGAGCTTGCCGGCGGTCACGGGGACGATGACCTCATGCCCCACGGTCAGGCTCCGGAGGTGCGCGGCGGCGTTGTCCTCACCGGTCCCGGAATTATGCCGGTACTGCTCCGGGTCCCACGGCGCGATGCGATCCTCGAGCCAGTCGAGTATGTCCTTCCACAGGCCCGACTCGTGATCATTCACGAAGACGCTGGCCGAAATGTGCATGGCCGACACGAGAACGAAGCCCTCGCTGATTCCGGCGGCCGCGCGACACTTCTCGACCTCATCGGTGATGTCGATGATCTCCTGGCGCTTCTTGGTCTTGAAGGTGAGGTAGTCTGTATGTGTCCGCATGTTCTCTGGGCAGAGAGGGGGAACCGAGGGGTCGCGTGCCGAATCGCCAGCAATCTGCACGCGATCTGTAGCCGAATCAGCGCCTCGGCCCTCTCGTGTGCCGGCGTCCAGCCCAACGGCGGCTTCAAAAGGGCCTGTCTGAGCGGGCTGGGGGCCGTGCACCGGCGGCGCTTTCGCGTATGATTTGGGCGTAGGCCAACCCGCGCCAATGTTTCGCGATCTCGCCTTTCGAACCCGCCTGCTCCTCGTCCTCTTCGCCCTGGCGCTCGTGCCGGCGGTCGGGTTGACGGTCGCCTGGTCGATAGGCGTCGGTCGCGCGTTACCGCTTATCGGAGAATCGGCGGCCTGGGAACGCGTGGCGGCGAGCGGGTCCCGGGCGATCGAGGGTCTCAAGGGTGCCCGGCTCACGCCGGCGCAGCGCGGGGCTGTGGAGGCACACGAGAAGGAACTCGGCCAGTCGCTCACCCAGGCGCGCCGGCTGGAATTCATCGTCGACCGGTCGGGGCCTCTGCTCGTGATGGGCGCGCTCCTGGGGCTCGGCATCCTCGCGCTGCTCGTTTCGCGCGTCGCGGGTCACCTGAGCCGCCAGTTGAGCCGGCCCCTCAATGAACTCGTGGGCTGGACCGAGCGTATCGCGCAGGGCAAACCACTGCCGCCGGAAAGCCTGGTCCGCGGTGCGCCTGAATTCGAAACGCTGCGCCGGCGCATGCGCGCCATGGCAGAGGAACTGGATCAGGGCCGCGAGCGCGCGTTGGAAGCTGAGCGCCTGCGCGCGTTCCGCGAGAGTGCGCGCCGGTTCGCGCACGAGCTCAAGAACCCGCTCACGCCGATCCAGTTCGCGATGGCGCGACTCGAGCGTGAGGCGCCTTCATCACTCGGCGACGTCGTCGAGGTCCTGAGAACGGAGACGAGTCGACTCGACCAGATGTCGCGCGCCTTCGCGCAATTCGGCCGGTTGCCGGAAGGTCCGCTGTCGGACGTGGATGTGGGCGAGATGGTTCGTTATGCATCGCGGGCCACGGTGCCGCCCGACATCGAGGTCAAGCTCTCGGTCGAAACGGACGAGGTGATGGTTCGGGGACATCACGACGCCCTGCAGCGGGCGCTGTCGAACGTGCTGCTGAACGCCGCCGACGCCAGCGGACCCGGGGGGAAGATCGAGGTCGGGGTCGGGAGAGCGACGATCGCCGGGGCAGATGCGGTCGAGATTCACGTCCGGGACAGCGGTCCGGGAATCCCTCAGGAGCGAATCCAAACCATCTGGGAGCCGTATATGACAAGCAAGCCCGGAGGCACCGGTTTGGGACTGGCTATCGCGCGACAGGCGATCCTGGCCCATGATGGAAGCATCGATATCCAGTGCCCCCCCGATGGTGGGACGCTGGTCACGTTCGTCCTGCCAACCCAGCGGTCCTCAGCCGCCTGAACCTTCAGACCCATCCAGTGTCAGAAGAAGAACTCATTGTCGCGATCGCGGGAATGATCACCAGTATCGTCATCATCCTGGGGATTCCGCTGGTCGTTGTTCACGCGCGCAAGATCTGGAAGCGGGATGTGGCGGGTCCGCCAGCGTCGTCGCCGTCGACCGACCATCGACTGGAGCGGATCGAACAGGCGATCGATGCGATGGCCGTGGAAGTCGAGCGGATTGCCGAAGGGCAGCGCTTCGTGACCAGGCTTCTCTCGGATCGCGCGCAGGAGCGGGTCGGCATTCCGGCATCGACGTCGCGGCACGAGGGGTGACGTCATGATCGTCGAACCCGGGGAAGTCGCCATCGTCGCGATCGTGTTCGGCACCACCGCCACCACGATCCTGTCATTGGCGCGCATGCGATTCCGCAGCAAGCAGGAGCGAGCCCAGGTAGGCGACGCTGGTGTCGACGAACGGTTGTATCGCATCGAACAGGCAGTCGACGCCATGGCGGTCGAGATCGAGCGCATGGCCGAGTCCCAGCGGTTTACGGCGAAGTTGCTTGCCGAACGACTGCCCACACCGGAGGCCCTGCCGGCCGCCGAGCGAGGTAGGAGATGACGAACGCATTGCAGGAAGCCCGGGTGCAGGCACCGGCCCCGCCGTCGCCGCCGACGCGCGTGAATTCTGAAGAGCTGAGTGCCCGGATCGAGGAAGCCATCCAGCGGGCGGTCAGCGGAGTTGGCCAGGGCCGGAACACCCCTGATGAAATCCGTGAGGCCGTGGCGGAGGTGCGCGCGGAGATCGAGGCGGCCCGCGCGCAGGGCAACGTGATCACGATCGGACCGCAGGGCGAGGGGATAACGATTCAGCGTCCATTCGATCCCGAGAACGTCATCCCGCCGCAGGCCGTGGACATCTCGATTGCGTTTTTCATCATGGTGGCGTTCATCATCGTCGGACTGCCGTTGGCTCGCGCCTTCGCGCGGCGGATGGATCGCCGGGGCGAGACGGCTTCGGCATCGGAGATCACGCCGCGCCTCGACCGGATCGAGCAGGCGGTGGAAGCCATCGCCATCGAAGTCGAGCGGGTGTCCGAGGGCCAGCGCTACACCACGAAAGCGATCGCCGAGCTGCGCGGCTTGCCCGGGCCAATTGGCGCCGGGTGGCCATCGGGCGCCCGGGAACCCGAGCACGTGCCGGCGAGCGAACGCCGTCCCTGAGTTCAGGCGTGCCCTACGCCCTCATCATCGACGACGAGCCGAACATCCGGCGGATGGTGGGGGCGCTCCTCACCGCTGAAGGATTCGAGGTCCGCGATGCAGCCGACGGGGCGACCGGTGTCGCGGCTGCGATCCAGCTCGATCCCGACGTCGTGCTCCTCGATCTCATGATGCCCGGGAGCCTGGATGGTATGTCGACGCTCAAGGCGCTCCGCGAGAAGCTCCCGGACACGCCCGTGATCATGATGAGCGGGCGTGCGGGCCTTTCTGACGCGGTCAAGGCCACGCAACTCGGCGCGCACAACTTCCTGGAAAAGCCACTCACACCGGAAGGCGTCCTGCTCTCCATCGGCACCGCGCTGGAACTGCGGCGGGCCCGGCGCGAGGCGGAAGCGTTACGCGCGGAACTCGGCTTGTCGGGCGAGATGGTGGGCTCCAGTCCGGCGATGCAACGTCTGCGAGAACTGATCGCGCGGGTCGCGCCGACCGACTCGCGCGTACTCATCAGCGGTGAATCGGGCACCGGCAAGGAGCTCGTCGCCGCTGCGATCCACGCCGGGAGTCCACGGCGTGACCGGCCCTTCATTCGGGTGAACTGCGCTGCCCTGCCCCGTGATCTGGTGGAAAGCGAGATGTTCGGCCACGAACGCGGCGCGTTCACCGGGGCGGCAGAGCGGCGCATCGGAAGGTTCGAGCTCGCGCATCGTGGAACGCTGCTGCTGGACGAAGTCGGCGATCTGAGCGCCGAGGCGCAGGCCAAGCTGCTTCGCGC
>DAIUET010000051.1:4124-13614 GCA_036845045.1 Gemmatimonadaceae bacterium
TGCTCCAGCGGCATGCGTGGCCCGGAAACATCCGTGAGCTCGCGAACATCGTGGAGCGGCTGGTGATCCTTCATCCGGACCAGCGGATCACCCCGCGCGAGGTCGCCCAGGTGCTGACCGTTGAAGCCACCGTGGCGGGCGTGCCAATCGATCTTCGGGGACCGGAGCTTGACGCATCGTTGAGTGAATCGCTCGATGAGTACGAGCGGCTGCTGATCACCCGCGCGCTGGCGATATCGAACGGGAACATCGCCGAAGCGGCACGCCGCCTGAAGACGGACCGGCCCAATCTCTACCGTCGCATGAAGCGCCTGGGCGTTGCCGGCGATACGACCATGAGCCTGGCGTAGTCGCAGGCCGGCGTTGCCGGGCGGTTCGCCAGTGGAGAATTTCAGTAGACTGTCCCTCACTCCCGTCCTGATGCGCCTGCGCCTGACGATCATCCTGCTCCTTGGCTGGGCCACGGCGATGCGTGGGCAGCAGACCGCTCAGCCGGTCGTCGAGCTGCGGGACCTCCAGAACGTCCCGCGGGACATTGCCGACGAGGTGCAGCAGGTGTTCAATGCACCGGCGTCGCGCCGCGCCTCCGGCGACCTGACGATTGCCGCCTCAGAGGTCGTGAATGGCGACGTTGCGGTCATGGCGGGCCAGGTGACCATTGCCGGTCAGGTCACGGGACGCGTGGTCGTCATCAACGGCAGCCTGGTGGTCCGTGGCGCCGGGCGTGTCGGCGGTTCGGTCACCGTCATCGGTGGAACGGTGACGACACTCGGCGGCGGCGAAGTCGTCGGAAGCGCCCGCTCCTATCCCGAGCACGTCGTGGTCGAAACTCAACCGGACCGCATCGTGGTCCGCGAAGAGAGCGAAGACGAACGCTGGTACCGTCGGCGGATGACGCCTCGTTCGGGCTCGCGCGGGGATCTCCGCCTGGTTACCGCGCGCACGTATAATCGCGTGGAGGGGCTCCCGCTTCTGTTGGGCCCACGCGCCCACCTCAACTTCGATTGGGGGCGCGTCACCGCCGACGCGATGGGCGTGTTGCGCTCCGCGGACCGATTCGAGCTCAAGAGCGAAAACCTCGGCCACCTGGTGCGCCTCGAAGTGCAGCTGGGCGGCTCGCGTGGCATCCGTCTGGCGGGCCGGCTCGAGGATGTCGTGGCGCCGGTGGAGGACTGGCATCTCTCGGATTCGGAAGTGGGGCTGGCCTCGTTTCTCCTGCATCGCGATTACCGTGACTACTACAACCGGCACGGCGGGTCGGTGAGCGCGACGGGGTTCGTGGGCGACAACCTCGACGCCACGGTCTCATGGACTGACGAAACGTGGTCGACCCCGATCGCGCGTGACCCCTGGTCGCTCCTGCGCGATAAGCAGGATTGGCGGCCCAATCCCGTGCTGGACGCGGGGCGATTTCACCTCGTGCGCGCCGGCATCCGCTACGACACACGCAACGACGAAGCCGATCCCTGGTCGGGGTGGTACGTCACCGGCGATTACGAGTACGGCGTCGGCCGCATCACGCTCTACGGGCCCACGTCGCGCGCAATTCGCGATATCAACCCGCGAGGTCGCAACGCCTTCGACCGCGTGCTCATCGACGTGCGACGCTACAACCGCCTCTCCGCCGAGGGACAGCTGAATCTGCGATTCGTCGGCGGCGGTTGGCTGAGCGGCGACGACCTTCCGCTGCAGCGCCGATTCGCGCTGGGGAGTGTGGGAACCCTGCCGGGCTACGATTTCCGCCAGGTCCGTCCTGGCACGGATTACCTGACGTGCGCCGGCGCTCGCGACGAGGGGACTCCGGGAGGGGATCGTTCCCCCGAGGGGGTGCCGGCGCAATGCGAGCGGTTCGCGCTCGGGCAGGTGGAGTATCGCACCGAGATCGGCACCGACCTGTTCGGGTTGCTGGATCAGGAGCGCCGCCGACGGCGGTTCGGGTGGGGCCGCCGGGCGGAATGGGTGGTGTTCGCGGACGTGGGGCGTGGCTGGCTCGTAGGACCGCGCGCGGGCGACCTGCAGTATGGCGCCGGGACATTCCCCGGCCTCCACACGTTTCGTGCGGACCTTGGCGTGGGACTGCGACTGGACGACCTGGGTCTCTATATCGCCAAGTCCATCACCGACCCCCGCACGCCGGTCAACTTCTTCGCGCGACTCCAGCCCAGGTTCTAGGTGCGACGCGCGGTTCTGTTCGCGGTACTGATGGCGGCGAGCCCCCTGCCTGCCCAGCGGCAGCCACGCCTGGAGATCACGCTCCCGAAGGTGGAGGCACTGGCGAGGGAGGGTCCGGCCATCCGCGCGCTCGACGTCATCTCCGACAGCGAAACCAGGAACCTGCTCGAGAGCGGCTTCCCCGCCCGACTGCACTTCCGGGTGGAGCTCTGGTCCGCCGGCCGCCTGTTCGACGCGATGCGCAGCAGCGCCGAGTGGGACCTGTTCGTCTATTACGACGCGCTGGGGAAGAAGTATCGCGTGGTGCGGGTCGAGGGCGACGGCGAGTCGATCACCTCAGCGGGGCAGTTCGGCAGCTTCGAGGAGATGGTGAAGGAAGTGGAGCGCGCCCAGCGTATGCCCCTGCGGGCGCGGGTACAGCGGAACCGGCAGTACTACATCGGCGTGCTCGATGTGGAGAGCATGTCGCTGACCGACCTGGATGAAGTCGAGCGCTGGCTGCGGGGGGAACTGCAGCCGGCGGTCCGCGGCGACGGGAACCCGGGGACGGCGCTGGGTCGCGGGATCCGGCGGATGTTCGTGCACTTGTTAGGCGCAGAACGGCGGAACCTGCAGACGAGGTCAAGGACGTTCGTTGTGCCGATTCGTGACCCGTGACATACGCCTATCCCGCCGAAGCGCTATCTCCCATCTCCATCTCCCGATTACGCACCGCGGACGCGCGGACGCCGATGCTCCAGCCCTTCGAGCTGGTGCAGCACACCGGCGCCGTAGAACATCCGGATGTAGCGCGCCTGGATCGGCGTCAGGCGACGCACTGCCCAGCTCAGGTGCACGAAGTGCGGCTCGATCGGGTTCGTCAGCGGGTGCATCCCGATCTCGGACGGGAGGCGGTTCCCCTTGCGGGTGTTGCAGGGGCTGCAGGCCGTCACCACGTTCGTCCAGACGTTCGTGCCACCACGCGAGAGCGGCACGAGATGGTCGCGCGTGAGCGATTCCCGCGGGCGGAGTTCAGCGATCGAGCGGCCGCAGAACTGGCAGCGATACCCGTCGCGCGCGAACAGGAAGGTGTTCGTGACCTGCCGGCGGAAGCGCCGCGGCACGTGGATGAACTTGGTCAGGCGGATCACCGCGGGGCGCGGCAATGCCAGCCGCTCGGAGCGAACCGGACGCGCGGAATCCGCTTCGACGATTTCGGCCTTGCCATCGATGACGAGTCGGAGCGCGCGTTTGAGCGGCACCATCGTCAACGGCTCAAACGATGAATTCAGTGCCAGGCAACCAACGACCAACTTGTCCTCCCTTCGGGAAGTTGAGAGTTGTGCGTTGAGAGTTGAAAGGGGACAGAGTGCTGAGTGAAGAGGTGGACTCTCACTGCTGGCCCTCGTTCCTCTCTCAACTCTCAACTCTCAAGTCTCAACTTGCCTTCAGTACACCAACCTCAACCTAAATGCCCGTCAAAAGCCGGCCAAGTGCCGTTGACTCCGCCGGGCCCTAACGCACCTCCGCCGCGACCGGAACGGGGGTGAGCCAGCCATGCCGATCGGGCACCGCTCCCTTGGCGATCGCCATGAATTCCTTCTGCAGCGCGCGGGTCACCGCGCCGGGTCGTCCCGTCCCCACCGGCACGCGATCGACGGTCCGGATCGGGGTGATCTCGGCCGCCGTCCCGCAGAAGAATGCCTCGTCGGCGAGGTAGAGCATCTCACGAGGGATGTTCAGCTCGCGCACCTCGTGGCCCATGTCGCGCGCCAGGCGCATCACGGTGTCCCTCGTTATGCCGTGCAGGATGCCCGCCGCGACGGGGGACGTGTACAGGATATCGTCGCGCACGAGGAACAGGTTCTCACCGCTCCCCTCGGACACGTGACCGAAGTAATCGAGGCTGATGGCCTCGTGGTAGCCATCCTGTCGCGCCTCGATCTTCGACAGCTGCGAGTTGAGGTAATTGCCCGCCGCCTTCGCCATGGTGGGATACGTGTCGGGAGCGGCACGCCGCCAGCTCGAGACGCAGGCGTCCGCGCCTTCTTCGTAGGCCTGGTGGCCGAGGTAGGTATCCCACTTCCAGCAGATGATGAACGTCTCGACCGGGACGCCGATGGGGTAGAAACCCATCTGCTCGCCGGTGCGGATCGCGATCGGCCGGATGTAGCAGGCCGTCAGGTCATTCGCCGCGATGGTCTCCACCGTGGCCTGCACCAGGTCATCGACCGAATAGGCCATCGGCATGCGATAGATGCGGCACGAGTCCAGCAGCCGGCGCATGTGGTCGCGCAACCGGAAGACGGCTCCGCCGTTCGGCGTCTCATAGGACCGGATGCCCTCGAAGACGCTCGATCCGTAATGCGCCACATGCGAGATCACGTGGATGTTGGCGTCTTCCCAGTTCACGAGGGCGCCGTCGCGCCAGATCTTCGAGGTCTTTCCCGAGGCGCGGTCTTGCATCCCTGGTCTCCTATGCTGGTGTGCCGGATGGTGACTGAAACCTACCTCCGGTCAGTGGTGGGCGGCCAGCGACCTACGACACAGCCGTGGCGAATCGCTTCAGGTCCGTCGCTGCCTGGCGCACGATCGTCAGGTCGTCCGCGATTCCCTGTACCAGTTGGCCGTTTTTCACCAATTCCTCGCCGGCCACGGTGACGAGCGTGGCGCCGCGCCCGGAAATGGCAAACAGCAGCGCGGATTCAGGATCCTGGACGGGCTGGCCATGAACGACGTCCAGCGGAAAGGCGGCGAGATCGGCGGCCTTCCCTACCTCCAGGGACCCGATCTCGCTGTCGAGTCCAAGCGCCGCGGCGCCGTTCAGAGTGGCCAGCGCCAGGCCGAGCGTCGCTGGAAGACCATCCCAGCTCCGGGTCACGGCCCGGCCGAACAACAGGGCGAGTCTGGCCTCGTCGAGCATGTCCATGCGGTTGTTGCTCGCCACCGAGTCGGAACCCAGTCCCACCGGAATACGGGCGGCGAGGAAGCCGGACAGGTCGGCGATCCCGTGACCGAGCTTCGCATTCGAGGCCGGGCAGTGCACGACCGTGGCCCCGTTGTCGGCGATCCGGCGCCGGTCATCCTCCGTCGTTCGCACGCAATGGACCAGCAATGGGCGGGCGCGCAGCACACCGGTGCGGTCGAGCAGCTCGATGGTGGTGACGCCGCGGGGCGCAACGTCGATCGACCGCGCCCGCAATGCGGCCGCGAAGTCGCCCTCCCCCTCGGCCACCAGCCGTTGCTCGGCCTCGCTCTCGGCGGCGTGGACGGCGATCGGGAGCCGCTCGGTGATGGCCATCCCGGCGGCGCCGGTGAAGAGCGCGTCACTCACCGAGTACGGCGCATGGGGCGAAATCCCGCAGCGCACGAGCGACGTGTCCCGGGACCGGAACGCGGCAACCCGCGTACCTAACGCCGCGAGCGCCGCGTCGCGCTGCTCCGGCTGCGGACCGAAGACCTCGAGGTACATCACGCCTCGTACCCGCATGTCGCGTAGCGCCTGGTGCGCCACGCCTGATTCACAGGTGTCGGCGTAGGTGGTGATGCCGGCCAGCAGCCCTTCGGCAATGCCGAGGCGGGCCGAGGCGAGCAGCCCCTCCTCCGTCAGGACCTCCCGCCGTGCCTTTGTCAGCCGGATGACCCATTTCCGGAACGGGAGGTCCTCGAGCCACCCGCGCATGGCGGTGAGCTCGAGATGGGTGTGCGCGTTGACCAGTCCCGGCATCAGTGCGGTCTCGCCCAGGTTGCGGCGTTCGCCCGCTGGCGCATGGGCCGCCGGCCCCACGTACGCAATCCGTCCGTCGTCCACGGCCACCGCGCCGTCCTCGAACGATGGGCGCGACACCGGCAGCACCCACCGCGCCGTGTAGACGATCATGGCTCCCGGGAGGGGAGGTCGACCGGGCCTAACGAAACCAGGGCGGGATCGCGGGTTTCGGCTCCCGCTTGATCCACGCCGCGGCGTTCCCCGGGGAGCTCAGCAGCCCATGGGCCGTGTCGACGCTCACCGGGAGGATGAAGGCCGGACGCGGCCAGTCGGGCGGTTCCGGCTTCCGGCGGTAGACTTCGATCATGAAGTTCGTGTACGCGGGCGCCGCCAACCGTCCCCCCTGCGCATCGGACATGATCTTTTTCGGCTTGTCGAATCCGATCCACACGCCCGCGACGAGGTTGGCGGTGAAGCCGACGTACCAGACGTCGGCGCCGTCGTTCGTCGTCCCCGTCTTGCCGGCCGACGGCACGCGGAACCCCGCGTTCCAGACGCGGCCAACCGCCGTCCCGCGAAGCACCACGTCCTTCAGCATGTCCACCATGATCCAGGCTTCGGACGACGACAGGACCGGCACCGAATCGGGTCTGGTCTGCCACAGGATATTTCCTTCCGAGTCCTCGACGCGCAGGATCGCGTTAGGCTTGGTGCGGGTGCCGAGGTTGGCGAAGGTGGTGTACCCGGCGATGAGCTCGAGCGGATAGACCTCGGCGGAGCCGATGTGGATGGACGGGTACGGCGGGATGGGCGTCGTGATGCCGAACCGCCGCGCCATGTCCACGACGTTGCTCTCGCCCACCTGCATGCCGACCCGGATCGCGACGAGGTTTCGCGATTCGTAGAGCCCCTGTCGCAGGGTCATGGGGCCCATGAACTTCAGGTCGTAGTTCTCGGGCGTCCAGTCGGTGCCATCGAGCTGCGGCAGGCTGATCGGCGAGTCGTCGACGAGCGTCAATGGCGAATAGCCGTACTGGACGGCGGTCGCGTACACGATCGGCTTGAACGTCGACCCCGGCTGCCGCATCGCCTGCGTGGCACGATTGAACTGCGAGTCGTAGTAGTCACGCCCGCCCACCATCGCCCGGACGCTGCCATCGCGCGGATCGATTGCGACGAACGCGGTCTGCAGGTACGGCGACTCGGCGCCACTTCCCTGGTCGCGGTCACCGCGCGCCACATACTGCTCGTACGTCAGGTGCCTGAAGGTGCCGAACCCGCCCCCTTCGATCGCGCGCAACTGGCCCTCGACGGCCCGTTCGGCGGCCGCCTGCATGTCGAGGTCGAGCGTCGTGTAGACCTTGAGCCCCTGTTCATACAGCCGGTCGCCGAAGCGTTCGTGCAGCGTCTGCCTCACCCACTCGGCGAAGTAGGGCGCGATCTCGCCGGACTCCACCCGGCGCGCCAGCGCCAGGGGATAGGCCTTCGCCAGGCTGGCCTGCTGGTCGTCGACGACGCCTTCACGGCGCATCAGCTCGATGATCGTGTTGCGGCGCTGCACGGCACGCGCGGCAAACCGGCGCGGGTTGTAACGCGTCGGAGCCTTCGGGATCGCCGCCAGCGTTGCCGCTTCGGCGACATTCAGGTAACGGACCGGCTTCCCGAAGTAGCGCTGGGAGGCCGTTTCCACACCGTGCGCGCCGGAGCCGAGGTTGATCTGGTTGAGGTACAACTCGAGGATCTTGTCCTTCGGATACCGCCGCTCGATCCGCCGGGCAACCTTGATCTCCTTCAGCTTCCGGATCGGCGATTTTTCGCGCGTCAGCTTCGTGGGAAAGACGTTGCGCGCCAACTGCATCGTGATGGTGGAGAAACCTTCCACGAAGCTTCCCGCCCTCAGGTTCGCCATGGCCGCGCCGGGCACGCGCAGCCAGTCGATCCCGCCGTGGCGGTAGAAGCGCTTGTCCTCCGTGACGACGAAGGCCTCGCGCACCACTTTCGGAATTTCCTCGAGGGGGGCCAGGGTACGGCGCTCCAGACCGAGTTCCGCCACGAAACGTCCGTCAATCGCATACAACCGCGATGTCTGGCGCGGCTGGTAGCGCTCGAGCTGTTCGATGGAGGGACAGCGCGTCCCACGGCAGATGAGGTTCCACGCCGCCAGACCGAATCCGAGGACGAACGCCACCGAGGCGGTGATGACATAACCCACCCAGCGCGTCGCCGTCGGGTTGTTCCGGGCGATGGCTGCTACACGACCGGAGATCCCGGAGGACAGCTTCTGGCGGCGCTTCTCAGGGGAGTCTTTGGACGGGGTCATCTTTGCGGCCGGGGGTTCAGAAAGAACCTAGCGAGTGGATAGAGCTGAGGGGACGGGGGACGAAACAGAGGCGGGAGACGGAAGACGGGAGACGGAATTCAGTATCTCGCGCCTGATATCGCCAATCTCCTAGTATTGGGCATGGCTTCCAGACCATTTCTCGAAGAGCTTGCTTGGCGAGGGTTGCTCAGTCAGTACACCGAAGGCGCTGATGAGGCGCTGAGCGCTGGCCAGATCTCCGGCTACTGCGGTTTTGATCCGACGGCCGACAGCCTGCACGTCGGAAACCTCGTGCCCATCATGGGACTCGTTCACCTGCAGCGAGCCGGCCATAGGCCGGTCGCACTGGTGGGGGGAGGAACGGGGCTGATCGGCGACCCGAGCGGCCGCGCGACGGAGCGACCGCTCGCCGATACGGCGGTCATAGAGGCCAACGCCGAAGGGATCCGCAAACAGCTGGAGCGTTTCCTCGATTTCTCCGGACCGGACGCGGCTTCGCTCCGCAACAACGCGGACTGGCTCGTGCCGCTGGGAGCCGTGGCCTTCCTGCGCGACGTGGGGAAGCACTTCAGCATCAACTACATGCTGGCGAAGGAGTCGGTGAAGACCCGCCTCGAAGACGGGATATCGTTCACGGAATTCGCCTACATGCTCCTGCAGGCCTACGACTTCCTCGAGCTCAACCGGCGTCACGGCGTGACGCTGCAGATCGGCGGGAGCGACCAGTGGGGGAACATCACGGCCGGGTCCGAACTCGTCAGGCGCACGACAGGCACCTCGGTGCACGGCGTGACGCTGCCCCTGGTGACCAGGGCCGATGGAAGCAAGTTCGGGAAGTCCGAATCCGGAAACGTCTGGCTCGATCCGGGTCGCACGTCGCCGTACCGTTTCTACCAGTTCTGGATCAACGTGGACGATCGCGACGCCTCGCGCTACCTGCGCTACTTCACGCTCCTGGAGCGCGAGCCGATCGAGGAGCTGGACCGGGCGATCGCGGAGCGTCCGGAAAGCCGGGAGGCGCAGGTCCGGCTGGCGCTCGAGGTCACGTCGCGCGTACACGGCGAGGACGCGGCGAAACTGGCCCGTGACGTTTCGCGCCTGCTCTTCGACCGCAAGGCAGATCCGCGCGAGCTTGGCCCGGCCGCGCTTCAGGTGCTTCGCGAAGAAATTCCGTTCAGGCGGCTCTCCGCCGTTCGTGAGGCCGGCAGCGGTACCACGGAGGACGGCCAGGCTTCGGTGCTCGACATGCTGGTCGAGACGGGCCTGGTGAAGTCGAGGGGGGACGCGCGCCGGCAGCTGCAGCAGGGTGC
>DAIUET010000052.1:0-6824 GCA_036845045.1 Gemmatimonadaceae bacterium
GGCAATCTTCGTCACTGTCGCCCAGTTCCGAACGGTGACCCCGTCACCCAGCAGCTTTCCCACCGCTTCCGATGCTTTGCTCTCGAGCAAGCCGTTGGGGCACCAGATGTACTCGACTCCCGGCCCCAGGGCCAGCTGCTCCGGCGCCCACTCCTGCAGGACGAGCGGCTTGAGCTTCGCCAGGTCAGCGGGATCGGTGACAAACGCGACAAAGAGCCGCGTGAAATCCTTCGCGACCTTCGCCAGGGTGTTCGCTCGCACGATTTCGTCCAGCTCTGCCGCGGTTCGCACGGTGAACCGCGAGGACACGCCAGTCTTCTTCACCAGCGCGGTGCGCAGTTCTTCCGCCGCGTCCTTGCGCAAGGCACGCTGCGACGTGAACACCGCGTTGCCGCTGTTGAGCAGGGTGCGGACGTTGCCGTAGCCGAGCGACTCGATCGCCGTGCGGAGGTCGGCCATCGCGACCCGTTTGGCCTTCCCCACATTGATTCCCCGTAACAGTGCGACGTACGCCTTGGACATTCAGCTCGGACTGGTGGGTCTCGTTTCTCGCTTTGTCGCTTGTCGCTGGTCGCTGCCCTATTGCGCCGGTCCGCCGACACGCCCCACACCGGTCCTGATCTCATACCCCGCCGGCGGCTCCTTGTCGAGCAGCCAGCGCACGAAGTAATCCCAGCGGCGCCGCATCATGTAGTTTCCGGCGGAGCCGTACCCGTGACCGGCGTTAGGTATCATCAGCAGGTCGAAATCCTTGTTGGCCTTGATCAGGGCGTCCACCACCAGCTCGGTGTTCCCCGGCGGCACGTTGTTGTCGAGGGTCCCGTGCGCGAGCAGCAGCTTCCCCTTCAGGTTCTTCGCCTGGAGCTGGTTCGCCTCGGGGGCGTAATTGTCGGTCCCGTCAGGGTTTCGGACCAGAAGACCCTGATAGCGCTCGCCCCAGTCGTCCTCGTAGTTGCGCTGGTCGTGATTACCCGACTCGGCGATGCCGACCTTGAAGAAGTCCGGGTACCGGAACATCGCGTCGGCCGTGATGAAGCCACCGCCCGAGTGTCCCCACATCGCCGCCTTGTCGATGTCGATCCACGAGTACCGGCGGGCCAGGTCCTTCATCCCGGCCACCTGGTCGGGGATCGTGTTGTCGCGTCCCATGGCGCCGTAGTAGGCGTCATGAAACGACTTCGACCGCCCCGGCGTGCCGCGCCCGTCGATCGACACCACGATGAATCCCAGCTCGGCCAGTGCCTGCCGGTCACCGCGGGCGGCGCTGAAGGCGCGACTGCCGACGCTGCCGCTCTGGGGACCGGGATAGGCGTGATTGATGATCGGGTACTTCTTCGTCGAGTCGAACCTGGTCGGACGGAACAGCAGGCCGTACAGGTCGGTCCGGCCGTCGGCTGCCTTCACCGTGATGGGAATGGGCGGTTTCCACCCCGCGGCCACGAGCGGACCGATATCCGCCTTCTCGATCGGCATGACGAGCTTTCCCGACGCGTCGCGCAGGTTCACGACCGCCGGTGCGTCAGGCCTGGAATAGGTGTCGACGAAGTACTTCCCGTCGGGTGAGATCTGGATGCTGTGAGTGCCGTCGTCGGGCGTCAGGGTTACCACGGACTTCCCGTCCAGCCCCACGCGATAGTAATGGCGGAAGTACGGATCCTGGCCCGGCTGACGGCCGTTGGCGCCGTACCAGAGCGTCCGGGTCTTCTCGTCCACCCGCGCGATGTCGGTGACCGGCCCGTCGCCACTCGTGATGGCGTTCTTCAGTGCGCCGGTGGTGAGGTCATACAGGTACAGCTGCCCCCAGTCGTCGCGCTGGGAGTACCAGAGCACCTCGTTCGTGGGCCAGAGCACCCGCCATCCGGTGCGGGACTCGTAATGCGTCGCGACCGTCTCGCTCATCACCGTGCGGACGGCGCCTGTCTCCGCATCGGCGACCTTGAGCACCGCGGCCTTGTGGTCGCGTGGCGTGGAGACCAGCGCCAGCCGTGAGGCGTCCGGGCTCCAGTTGTAGTCATTCATGCTGATGTCATCGCCGAGCGTGGCCCGGTGAAAGTCCGGCGGCATCTGCAGCCTGATGACCCGGCCGGATTCGACGTCGATGATCACACGGTGGACCATCGCCACGATGCTGTCACCTGGCAGCGGGTACTTCCACGTCCGGAGCGCGGGGCGGCCGACGGCGGTGCTCAGCATGTGCATCTCGCCCACCTGCCGCTCATCCTGCTGCTGTGTCGCGATTTTCCGGGAATCCGGCGACCAGAGGAGGATGGGGCGATCGCTCGTCCGCCATCCCGCGTTGTCGGTGGCGTACCCGAAATCCTTCACGCCGTCGGTCGTGAGGGCTCGTTCCTGTCCCGTGGCGACATCCCGAATCCAGAGGTTCCAGTTGCGGATGAAGGCCGCCTTCCGCCCGTCGGGGGATACGACGACCGGTGGACCGGTGGCACCTCGGCCGGCCCCAACACCGCCGCCGCCGGCGCGCCCGCCACGGCCTCCGCGCCCGCCCGCTGTTGCCGACCCGATTGTCAGGCAGGTGTTGCCGGCGACGTCGCACCGGAACCGTCGCTGACCGAGGTCAAATGCGATACTGTCGAATCGAGAGCTGAATTCGATCTGCTGAAAGGGGAGCTGTGCAACTGCTACGGTCGTCCCCGACGCCGTGCTCAGTGCCACCGCCAGTCGCTGGTGATTGAACGCCGGCACAATCCGCCGTGCAGCCGGATTCACGAGCCGGAACTCACTGCCGATGGCCGTTTCCGCGCGGTACCAGAATCTTCCGTCCGGCAGCCAGTTCGCGGTGACCGCTCCGCCGATCACCATCCCGGTGAGGTTCTGGGCCAGAAAGTTCACCGCACGGTCGTAGTCGGCCGCGGTCATCTGGCCCGATTGGCCGTTGGCCGCGACGGGGATCAGGAGTGCGGCAGCGACGGCACGGACGAAGTTCATGGTGATCGTCATGGTCCAGGCTTCTGAGGGTCAGCGGTACGCACAACGGTCGTGCACCGGACGGCATCTGACAACTCCCGCGGTTGTCGGGGCTGGCCTACCTTCTACGCCGTGCCCATTGCTTCCGTGGTGACTTCCGGTCCCGGCTGGGCTGGGGTGTGCCGATCCGGGCTGCCGTGAAAGTCATCCTCTTCGGCGCATCCGGCATGGTGGGCGCCGGCGTATTGCACGAGTGCCTGCGCGATGGCCGCGTGCGCGAGCTGATCGCGGTAGTCCGCTCACCCATGGGCAGGGCGCACCCGAAGCTGCGGGAAATCGTCCGCAGCGATTTCTTCGATTACGGTGACGCGGCCGACGATTTCCGTGGGGCTGACGCGTGTTTCTTCTGCCTCGGCGTGACCGCGGTCGGGAAGACGGAAGAAGAGTACCGGCAGCTGACGTTCGACATCACGCTGCCCGCCGCGCGATCGCTCGCCGCGCTGAACCCCGGGATGACATTCTGCTACGTCTCGGGGCAGGGGACGGACAGTTCAGAGCGCGGGCGCACGATGTGGGCCCGGGTGAAGGGGGAGACAGAGAACGCGCTGCTCCGTCTCCCCCTGAAGGCGTACATGCTGCGCCCCGGTTATATCCAGCCGCTGCGCGATGTCAGGTCGAAGACCCGCGTCTACCGGGTTTTCTACGCAGTCATGGCGCCGCTGTATCCGGTGCTGCGCCGCCTTACCCCGAACCTGGTAACGACCAGCGAGACGGTGGGGCGGGCGATGATCGCGTTGGCGGTCAGCGGCTATCCGGCGCCGATCCTGGAAGTGCGCGACATCAACAGGGTGGCGGAAAGACCTCTGACCTCTGACCTCTGACCTCGGTCTAGTTTTTCCTGTCCTCAACAACCCATCCGTCGCGCAGCGTGATCACGCGATTCCCCACCGCCGCGTTCTCCTCGGAATGCGTCACCTGCACGATGGTCGTGCCCGCCTGATTGAGCTGGCGGAACAGGTCCATGATTTCGCGCGCCTGTGACGAATGCAGGTTGCCCGTGGGTTCGTCGGCAAGCAGCAGCGCGGGGTGTGCGATGACGGCGCGCGCTACGCCCACTAACTGTTGCTGTCCGCCGGACAACTGGCGTGGATACAGGTCCTTCTTGCCCACGATCTGGAAGCGATCCAGCGTATCGGCCACGATCGCCGCCCGCTGATCCTTCGGCACGTTGCGGTACGACAGGGGCACGTCGAGGTTTTCTGCCACCGTCAGGTCGTCGAGCAGGTGGTACTGCTGGAAGACAAAGCCGATATGGCGGCGATTGAGCGCAAGCCGCGCCTTGTTTTCGAGCCGATGAACGGGGTGTCCGCGGAAATGGTACTCGCCGGTCCAGGCTCCGTCGAACATCCCGAGGATGGCCAGCAGCGTGGATTTCCCGGCGCCCGACGGACCCATGATGGTGATGAATTCACCGGGGGCCACGTCGAAGGTGATGCGCCGGAGCAGGAAGATCCGGCCGGCCGGGGACTCGATGACCTTCTCGAGTCCGCGGAGCGAAACGAGGGGGCCGGTTACCGCCGGTTCGTCGGGTTCGGCGAGCGCGGCTGAGCTACGAAAGGGCCACATGCTGGATGTGAGATGTGGGATGTGGGAGACTGCTGATCGATCCGATGCTCGGTCGGAATGTGCCTGAACGCCACAGCGATCCGCTACATCAGATTGCGGTTTCTCTCACATCCCCCATCCCACATCGGCACTTAGTGGGTCGCCACCGTCTCGTCCGCCACCTTGCCGTCGAACAGGTGGATCGAACGGTCGGCGTGCGCCGCGTAGCGCGGATCGTGCGTCACCATGCAGATCGTGGCACCGCCCTTGTGCAGTTCCTGGAGCAGGCCCATCACCGCCTCGCCGTTGACCGAGTCGAGGTTACCCGTCGGCTCGTCGGCCAGGAGGATCGCCGGGTCGCCGGCCACGGCGCGGGCGACGGCAACGCGCTGCTGCTGACCGCCGGAGAGCTGCGACGGATAGTGCTTCATGCGATGGGCCATCTGCACGCGCTCGAGCGCGTCGGCCACGCGCTTCTTGCGCTCCTGCGACGACATGCCGCGATAGGTCAGTGGCAGCTCCACGTTCTCATAGACCGTCAGGTCGCCGATCAGGTTGAACGCCTGGAAGATGAACCCGATCTGCCGGTTGCGAATCCGCGCCCGATCGGCAGCGGACAGCTTGGCGACATGCTCGCCGCTCAGCGAGTAAATGCCGTCGGTCGGCGTGTCGAGGAGACCGAGGATGGACAGGAGCGTCGTCTTGCCGCACCCCGACGGGCCGGCAATCGCGATGTACTCACCCGGATGGATATCGAGGTGCACGTCCGCCAGCGCATGCGTCTCAACTTCGTCCGTATAGAAAACCTTCTTGATGCCTTCCATCCGAATCAGGGGTTCCATGTTCTTCTTCGCTCCCGTTATGCGAGGTCAGAGGTCGGAGGTCGGAGGTCGGAGTGATTTCGGGCGTCGGCCGGTGCTCTGACCTCTGACCTCGGACTCTGACCTCAGTTGATACGTACGCGATTCACCGTGTCATACTGCCCCATGTCCGAGATCAGGATCTTGTCGCCGACTTCGAGGCCGGCCAGGACTTCGATCAGGTTCACGGACGCCTTGCCGAACTTCACGTTCGTCCTTACGGCGGTCTTGCCATCCGGTTCCAGCTTGAACAATCCGACAGTCTGGTCGGGCTGAGAGTTGCCTGGGCGCTGCACGAACATGGTGTTGGGAATGCGATCGATCTCGATCGTCCCGTCGACGCTGAGGTCGGACCGTGCCCCCTGAGGCATCTCGCCCTCCAGGGCGACTTCGACGGTGACCGTGGCATTCTGCGAAATCGGATCGACGCGCATCACTTGCCCCTTCACGATCGCCGGGTGAAGGTCGACGTCGACCCGTTGCCCGACCACGACGTCCTTCGCCTGGGACTCCGGGACGCGGAGCACAGCCTTGAAGCGACCCGGCTGCGCTACGCGCGCCAGCTCATTCCCCGAGTTCACCCACTGCCCGTCTTCGAGGCTCATCGACTGGAGCTGGCCGTCGATGCCCGCCGTCACATTCAGGGACGCAATGCGGTCCTGCCGGAAACGGACGATGGCGCGGTTGCTGGCCACGGTTTCCTCAGCCCCTCTGATCTGATCCGCCATCGCACTTTCCATCAGCTTGAGCTTTCGCTCCTCGATGCCGACCTGAGTGGTCAGCTGGGCAACCAGCTCACGAGCGGTCTTGAGCTCATTCTCCGACGCCAGCCCTTTCCGCGATGCGTCGAGCGCCTCGAACGTCGCCTTGTTGCGTTCAGCCGTCGCCAGCTGCGTACGCAGGCTGGCAATGGCCGATTCCTGACTGAGCTTGTTGCTCTCGAGGGTCGACTTCAGCGTGACGAGGTTCTGCTCCGCCTGGTCGAGCTGCTGCTGCGCCTGCAGCATCTGCATCTGCTCGTCCGGATTACTGAGTCGCAGGATGACGGTATTCCGCGTCACCATGGAACCGGGCCGCAGAGGGCGCTCCTCGACGCGACCGCTGGTCACCGCGGCGATGTAACGAATGTTCTCCGGCACGAGGGTGCCGGGGGCGCGCACATTGCGCACGAGCTCACCGCGCTGCACCGAGTCGATGATGACCTCAGCGCGTGAAACGGACGGTGGTCTCGCCTCGAGCTGGCTCAGTGCGACGGTCAGCAACACGGCCGCGCCGACGCCCCCGGCGATCAGCACGTTCCGCTTGGTTTTCTTGGGGGGGTCTCTCTTGATATCCACTTGGAACGGGTCCCGTCGGTTCGTTGTTCGACACCTACTACGGCCGAACCGTTGAAAAGGAGTCAAGCCTTTCCGGCCGGTTCGAAGGATTCGTAAA
>DAIUET010000052.1:6924-13286 GCA_036845045.1 Gemmatimonadaceae bacterium
CGGATCTTGATATTCCGGAACTCCACCCGGCCGCCGTGCTCCTGAAGGCCGATGTGCCCCCTCATCGCTTTCCCGTACTGGGGCCAGGCCCTGAACTTGGCGCCAGCTACGAGCTTCTCCCAATCGGGGCTCCCCTGTTCGTACTCGACCACCTTCTTCCCATTGAGCCAGTGTTCGACGTGCGGACCCTTTGCGACAACCCGCGTGTTGTTCCACTCACCGGCCGGTTTCACGATTCCGCGCTCGACGCCGTACAAGCCGTAGTTCGCGCCGGCTGAGGTCAGCGGGTTCCCACCGTCGCGGTGGCCGGCGTCGTCCAGGATCTGGTATTCGGGGGCGCCGTGATAAATCCACTCGAGCCCTTCGACGGCCCTGTAAAACAGTCCGCTGTTTCCACGGGGTTCGACCTTCCAGTCGAGGCTCACTTCGAAGTCGCCGAACTGCTCCCGGGTGATGATGTCCGCGGCCCGCGAGACCCTCGTCAGGGAACCGTCGACCGCCTGCCATCCGGACGGCATCGAATCGGCGCCATACGCGCGCCACCCCGCGGTCGACTTTCCATCGAACAACAGGCGCCAGCCGGCAGCAACCTCCTCGGCGGTGAGCGTATTCGGGGCGTTTTGCGCGGGCGACGCGGATCCGGTGTCGATCATGGCTCCATTGGCTCCGCTGGCGCACGCCGCAAGCACCAGCGCCGCGACGGGCAGGGAAACCCGTGATCTGAATTCACGCATTCGACTCCCCTCAGAGGGCCCAGCCCGCGCGATACTCGCGGGTCAGGAACTGGTTGGCCTCGGGCACGTTCGTCACCGACATGTTCGCCGCGTCGTACTCGATCCGCCGGTTCTGGCCCGCGCGCAGCGCCACGATGCCTAACAACATGACCTCCGTGAGCGGCGCGGCGTAGTCGAACGGGCAGCTCGCCTTCGCCTCGCCCTTGCAGGCCTGCGCCCAGTTCACCTCGTGCCCGGTCTCCACGCGCGGGAACGTCTTCGCCACCTGTTCCGCGTCGGCCGCCAACGACGCCGGGAAGATCTTCGGGTTGTCGCCGTAGGTCTGGTGCGTCAGGTACCCCTTCTCGCCCACGAACACCGCGCCGCCCCCATCGCCATCGGGCCGCGGCACGTCCGCCAGGACCATCGGGGACAGGCCGCCGTCGTACCAGTACATCGTCACCGGTGGTTTGTCGCCGCGCGCCGCGAACTCGTAGCGCGTCGTCATCGCCAGGGGATAGGACGCGGGGTTGTTCGCCGGCCCGCCCCACGGCGTCGAGTTCGACGTGATCATGGTCGGCAGCGTCAGGCCTAACGACCAGTACGACTGGTCCATGAGGTGGGCGCCCATGTCGCCGATGGCGCTGACGCCGAAGGGCACCCAGCCACGCCAGCTGAACGGATGGTACGCCGGATGATAGGGGATGTCCTGCGGCACGGGGCCGAGGAAGAGGTCCCAGTCGAGTCCCGGCGGGAGGTCGCGCGGGTTCGCGGACATCGCCGACAGGATGGCCCGTTCCACGGTCCGGATGTTCCAGCTCGGCGGCGCTGGCGGCAGCACCGGCTGGCCCGCTGGCGGCGCGGCCGGTGGCGTGGCCGGCGCGCTCGGCGGCGCGGGAATGTTCATCGGCCCGGGGATCCCCTGCGCCCAGTACCGCTGCGGCCGATCGGTCCAGACGTGCACCTCGCGGACCGGGCCGATCACGCCGGCGCTGATCCAGTCGTGGATCCGACGCGTGCCTTCGCGTGAATGTCCCTGGTTGCCCATCTGGGTCGCCACTTTCGTCTCGGCCGCGACCCGGGCAAGCAGGCGGGCCTCGTAGACGGAGTAGGTGAGGGGCTTCTGGACGTACACGTGCTTGCCGGCGCGCATCGCCGCCACCGCGACCGGGGCATGCAGGTGATCGGGTGTCGCAATGATTACGGCCTGGATATCACGCTGCTTGTCCAGCATCTCGCGGAAGTCCGTGTACTTCGCCGCCTTCGTGTAAGCCTCGCGGAGCTTGATCGCGGCCGGGGAGACGACGCCCTCGCGATTTGGACGGAGCCGTCCCGCGAGCTGGCGCTCGACGAACGCCGTATCGATGTCGCACACCGCGACGAGGTTTTCGCCTGCCTCGACCAGCTCGGAGGCGTTGTTCATGCCCATGCCGCCAAACCCCACGCAGGCGAAGTTCAGCGTATCCGAAGGGGCCCGCCGGAATGGGGTGGCGCCGAGGACATGTCGGGGGATGATCATGGCGCCCACGGCAAGCCTGGCGCCATCGGCCACGAAATCCCTTCGAGTCAGGTCAGTCATTGCAGAATCCTGGAGGAATGCCCCAAAAACCGGCGACGAACGATACAAACTTGGCAACGCGACGCCGCTGCAGCGAGGGGCAGTGATCGCCCCACGAACAATGAGCGCGGCTCCGCCCGACCACTTCGTTTGCTTCCCTGCGTCGGCACTCGGGTTACCAAAAGCGGTTCTTGCGAATACATGAGGTTGGACGTCAACGTGTGCCAGCCCCATCCCCGCTTTTCTGCTCACTGTGCCAATCGACGTGACGGTGCTCCTGGAGTCCAGCGGCTCGAGCAATGCGGATGACACCGCGAGGGTGCGGTTGCACACGCCCCCGAAGACGTCACGGGTCGTTCCGGAGGTGGCGGTCGACACGGTGCGTCGCGACCTGCTCGTGGATGTGTCGTGCGCCAGGTCGCTCGTCGCGCGGTTTGGTGAGCAGTCCGATTCGTTCCGTATCATCGCCATCGACCTCGCCCGGCACCTCGCCACGGGCAGTACGTCGCTGCTCGGCACCTCGGCGGCCATCGTGATGGCGCCGGAACTCGCGAACGGGATGACCGCGGCCGAGGCTATCCAGAAGTTGCGCGGCGCCCTGCCGCACGTGGGGATCTACGTCGTGGCGCGGCAGACCGGTGAGGTGGCGCGGATAATGCCCCGGCTGGCGACGGCCGGAGTCGACGAGGTGTTCAGCTTCGATTCCCGGGCTGACGTGGTGGCGTTCGAGGAGACCATGACGGCGCGGTTGTCCGCTCCCGCGCCCGAGACGGAAATGCGTCTGATCTGGAAATGGTTCCGCCAGTCTGCCGAACGATCGCTCGTTATGCACTGCGTGCGGAACGGATTCCGGCTGGACGATTGGACCATTCGGTCGAAGGTCTTCAGCGCCTGCCGGAAGACGCTCCAGAATCGCATGTCCGACGTTGAGGTTCCCAGTCCGGGGATGCTCTCGCGGTACGGGAGGGTCCTGCATGCGCAGGAGCTCGAGCGACGAGGCGTCAAACCCACGCTCGTCGTCGCCGCCACCCTCGGCTTCCCCTCCGCCGGTGCCATGCAGCGCTCACGGCGCCGCCTCCGGAAAGCCCTGATGACACGTGGGCGCCAGGCCGCGGTATTTGCGTCGCTTCTGAGATAGCGACGGGCCTCAGACAGGCGGCGCGGACCGGACAGAGGCTCATCCTCGACCGCGAACGAGCCGCACCATATCGTAGGGCCGTGACGAGCGCTCCCCGCGCTCCAACTGCGCCCGACCGCCCGGAGAATCGCATGCCTGCCGCCGCCCAACTCCCCGTTTCCGCTCGTTTCCGGTCCCGAATCCGGAGCCTGGTGACTACCCGGTTGCCTGCTGGTGCCCTGTTACTGCTGCCGGCCCTGACGGCGGCGCAGGTCAGCAGCAGCGACGGGCCGCAGGCGAACTGGGACCTCGCGAACAGGTTCTCGACGCAGGCACTCCAGCGCGTCACCTACAGCAGCACACTCCAGCCTCGCTGGATCGGGAAGACCGATTCGATGTGGTACAACTGGCGGAGCCGCGAGGGCACGACGTTCTATCTCGTGTATCCGCCCGCGAAGACGAAGCGTCCGCTGTTCGATCACGTGAAGCTGGCCGCCGCACTCGCCACGGCGCACCACAAGGCGTACGACCCGAATGCACTCCCCTTCACGACGCTGAACTTCACGAAGGACCACAAGGCGATCCGGTTCACGGTCGATTCGACCCGCTACGAGTGGCACCTGGTGGCGGAGCAGATCCGCAACCTGGGCCGGCCTCCGCGTGGAGATTCGCTGCCGCCTGACGAGGAGCGGACGGAAGGGCAGGGCGTCGGCCGGGGCGGCGGCGGTGGTGGCGGCGGCCGGGGCGGCGGAGCCGGCGCGAACCAGGATTTCCGGAATTTCTCTCCCGACAGCACGGCGTTCGTGTTCGCGATGAACCACAACCTCTACGTCGTCGAGGTCGGGAAGGCCGACACGGTGAAGATCACGAGCGACGGAGTGCGCAACTACAGCTTCGGCTTCCGCGACACCACCAGCGTGCAGCAGCAGGATGACGACGACGACGATGAACAACAGGGTGGCCGGCAGGGTGGAACCGCCCGGAACCGGGACCCCCGCGTCAGACCTAACGTGACGTGGTCACCGGACTCGCGGGCCTTCTTCATCCAGCGAAACGACTCGCGCAAGGTGCGCGAGCTCTACCTGGTGAATGTCCTGGCTGACCCCCGTCCGGCGCTCTCGTCCTACACGTATGCCATGCCCGGCGAGGAGAATGTGTCGCAGCAGGAGCTTTTCGTGTACCGCCGCGGCGAAGCGGCGGCGCGCCAGGTGAACGTGAAGAAGTGGCGGGACCAGCGGCTCTTCTTCGCGCACTGGACGACCGGCTCGTCGAAGCTGCGCCTGGCCAGGCGCGACCGTCCGCAGCGGCAGATGGAGCTGGTTGAAATCGACCTGGCATCGGGTGCCACGAAGACACTGCTGACCGAAACCATCGTCAACGGGAACCTGGAAGCGCAGACGCCGAGGTACGTGCGCGGCGGCGGCGACATGATCTGGTGGTCGGAGCGCGCCGGATGGGGTCACTACTACCTGTACGACCACAATGGCGCCTACAAGCGGCCGCTCACGTCAGGCACCTGGCGGGCCGACCAGATCGCGCAGATCGACACGGTCAACGGCGTCATCTGGATCAGCGGCGTGGGGCGCGAGCCGGGCGAGAATCCCTACTTCCGGCATCTCTACCGGGTAAATGCCGACGGGTCGGGCTTCGCCCTGGTGGACAAGGGTGAGTTCAACCATGCCCCCACGCTCTCGCCGACGCGGCGGTACGTCGTCGACAACTTCTCCCGGGTGAACGCACCGACACGGTCGGTGGTGCGCGATGCAACCGGTGCGGTGGTGATGGAACTGGAGACGACGGACGTGTCCTCGCTCCAGGAGCTGGGCTGGCGTCCTCCGGAGCCGTTTGTCGTGAAGGCGGCCGATGGCGTCACGGACATCTACGGCAACATGTGGAGGCCGTTCGACTTCGATTCCACGAAGAAGTATCCGATTGTCGCGCACGTCTATCCGGGACCGCAGACCGAGCAGGTGAACACGACGTTCAATGCCGGCGGAGTCCAGCAGCAGCTGGCGCAACTCGGCTTCATCGTCATCCAGATCGGGAACCGCGGCGGCAGTCCACTCCGTTCGAATGCGTACCAGAACTTCAGCTATTACAACCTCCGGGACTACGCGCTGGCCGACAAGAAGGCCGGGATCGAGCAGCTGGCGGCGCGGCACGGATTCATCGATCTCGACCGGGTCGGCATCTACGGGCATTCCGGCGGTGGCTTCCTTACCGCCGCCGCGCTGATGCTCCCGCCGTACAACGACTTCTTCAAGGTCGGCGTGTCGTCCGCGGGGAACCACGACAACAACATCTACAACCAGAACTGGAGCGAGCAGTATCACGGCCTGCGGGCTGTGGTGGCGCGCGACTCGGCACGCGGCCGTCGCACCGTCAATGGCCGTGGCCCGTCGACCCTCACCTCGGCCGACACGGGCTTCGTCGACGACTCGCTGCGATACGAGATCAAGGTGCCGACGAACGTGGAGCTGGCGCCCAACCTGAAGGGGAAGTTGCTGCTCGTCCACGGTGACATGGACAACAATGTCCATCCGGGCAACACCATCCGGCTCGTGAACGCGCTCATCAAGGCCAACAAGCGCTTCGACTTCATGCTGCTGCCCGGCAAGGCGCACGGTTTCGCCGACTACCAGCCGTACTTCAATCGCATGCTGATGGAGTACTTCGCGGAGCACCTGCTGGGAGACAACTACCGGGGGACGGCGGATATCCGGGAGTAGGGAATAGGGAATAGGGAATAGGGAATAGAAGAAGCGGCTGTCGCTCTATTCCCTATTCCCTATTCCCTCGGTACACACACCCCACCCTACACGTCTCGCGAACTTCAACCGCGGATAGCAGCGGCAACTGCCCCTGGAGTCGTTCAAAGATCCATTGTGCCAGCACCTCGCTGGTCGGGTTCTCCAGCCCTTCGATTTCGTTGAGGTACCGGTGATCGAGCGCGGCGTGAATCGGCGCGAAGGCC
>DAIUET010000053.1:0-3233 GCA_036845045.1 Gemmatimonadaceae bacterium
CACGTTCTACTTTCTCGCCGCGATCACGTTTCCGGATCCCGCGGACGGGGTGGTCGATCTCAAGACGTACTATTTCTCCAATCGCTTCGGGTTCTTCGGGACGTTCGCCGCATACGCCGTGCTGGCCGGCATGACGGCCATGGTCGTGCGCGGCCTGCCGGTCCGTGACCCGTCCAATGCCTTCCGCCTGGGGATGGTTGTGCTGATGCTGGTGGGAATGCGCAGTGCGAGCGAACGTGTTCACACCGTCGTCGTCGTGCTGGCGGCCGTCCTGATGATTGCGTTCATCGGGCTGTTCCAGTTCCGGCTGGCCTGAGTCTGCTTCTGCGGGTTCAGCCCTCCCGCACTGCCACGGCCTGCACTTTCACGCGCCCGCCGTAAGGGAGGGCCGCGGCCTGGTAGATCGTCCGGGCGGGGCGGCGGTCTTCCGGAAACAGCTCGGCGTACAACTCGTTGACGGCTGCGACATCGGCAAGATCGACGAAGGCCAGGTCGAGGTAGACGAGCTCCTCGCGCGTGAAGCCGGCGGCGCCTAACGCTGCAAAGACGTTGCGGAAGGCGAGTTCAGCCTCCTCCCGCGCGGTGCCGGGTCGGAACACGCCGGTTGGGTCGACCGCGAGCTGCCCGCTGACGTAGCAGTGCGAGCCCGCGACGACAGCCTGGCTGATCGGCGACGGAGCCGGCGGCAGGCCCGGGCCACTCCTGATGAAGCGGTGCGGCATTCAACGCTCCGTCCGGTAAGGTTGTGCTGCCAGTTGTCACTCGCTCCCGTTGTGAAGCCCGGGCCGACTCGCTCGCGTGCGTGGCCCGGCAGGCATCGATCGCAACAACGATCAATGCCTGCAAGGCCGCACGTTTTTCCAACTCAGTGCGACGCGGCCATGGCCGCCATGCGTTCGCACGATTCCGCGCACCGCCGGCACACGTCTGCACAACGCTGCATCACCTCGTCGTCGCCCATTTTTTCGCACGACTCGGCGCAAC
Organism: Gemmatimonadaceae bacterium; assembly: GCA_036845045.1. GTDB lineage: Bacteria > Gemmatimonadota > Gemmatimonadetes > Gemmatimonadales > Gemmatimonadaceae > JABWBJ01. The sequence goes on from DAIUET010000053.1 coordinate 985, forward strand.
GACGGCAGATCTCCGCGCAGATTGCGCAGGTGTTCGTGTGAAAGTGCGATCCACGGAGCATGAAGTCGGCGCTGGTCCGACAGAGCTCGGCGCAGTCGAGCAGGGTTCCGACGTGCTCGGCTTCGGCGTGCATCCCGCCCTGCTGCAGGCAGTACGCGGCGGTCGTCGTGCAAACGGCGTGACACCGTTCGCACTCGTCGATGCACTTCTGCATTTCCGGATCTACAGCGCCGTTTCGGATCAGATGTGGCATGGTCCCCTCCCTGGTTCAACTCAGACGAGCGGCCTGAACACGTTTCCGTGGTTCGTCAGACGCGCCGAGGATTGGAGCCATACCCCTGCACTCTCCCCATGATCGCCTGTGCCCGCTCCAGAGGACGCGTCAGCGGAGACGCGTTACGCCTGGCGCGCCGGCTCGCGATCCTCGTTGAGGATCAGTGTCCACTCGATCGGAATGGCGGGATCGAGCGAGTCGCGCACCGAGCAGTACTTGTTGAGGGCGAGATCGATTGCCAGTTCCGCCGATTCGCGGTCGATCCCCTCGCCCGTGACGCGGTAGATCATGGCAATCGAAGTGAGCTTCGCTGGCACCGTCTGGGCCCGCTCACCACGAACGTCGATGTCGAGGGTCGCGAGCGGAGTGCGGCGCTTGGCGAGAATGGACACCACGTCCATGGCCGAACAGGTGGCGAGCGCACTGAGGAGCATGTCGACCGGGCCCGGGCCCGTCTTGCGCGTGCCATCGATCCGGACCGCAGGCTGGTCCGGTTGCCCGACGTCGAACGCTTCGCCCTCGATCCAGCGCGCGACGATGTGGTTGACGCGCTTCTTCCCCTGCGCCTGATATTCGCGAGTGACGCTCATGGTGCCTCGAGTGATAGCTTCACAGTGTCTGAGCGGACGGTGGGAGAAAGGTAATCTCCCATCTCCCATCTCCCATCTCATCTGTGCCTCAATACAAACACCATGTCTTCGTCTGCACCTCGGGCAAGACCTGCCCGACGCAGGGCTCGAAGGAAGTGCACGAAGTGCTGAAGAAGGGGGCGGCCGAGCACGGTCTCAGGGGAATCGTGCGGGTCAACCATGCCGGCTGCATGAACCAGTGCGGGCATGGCCCCATGGTCGTCGTGTATCCGGACGATGTCTGGTACGCCGGCGTCGATGCCGACGGCGCCAGACGGATTCTCGAGGAGCATCTCCTGGGTGGCCGGCCGGTCGACGCGCTGCGGCACGTGGCGCCCCCCGGCGACAACAAGCTCGTGGACTGAGCCGGCATGCCGCAGACCGAGGCGTTCATGGAGCCCTATCGGCGGCACGTGCTCGTGTGCACCGGCGGCTTCTGCTCTCCCGATCGGCGCGGCCGCGGGATTTATGCGCACCTGGCGAGCCTGCTCGAGCGCGAGGGTCTGCTCTTCGGGGCGACGCGCGTGAAGCGAGGCGAGACGCCCTGCCTGGGCGTCTGCGCCGGTGGCCCGATCGTGGTCGTTTACCCCGAGGGTATCTGGTACGCCGGTGTCACCCCGGACCTGCTGGAACGCATCGTGGTCGAGCACCTGAAGGGCGGGCATCCGGTGGACGAGGCGGTGTTCCACCGCCTTTAGCCGGAACTGCCGGCTGGTGAATCTTTCCTGCTCTTGCGGACTTCCTCGTCGATCGCCGCCAGGTGTCGCTTCCAGACGTGGATCGCGTACTGCTGGAAGTTCTGGTACGCCTCGGGATTCGCGGCGAGGTAATGGGCCAGGCGGATGCGGCCCTTTTTCAGATTGCAGGCCCGGCAGGCGGTCACTAAGTTGCCACCCGACCGGTCACCCCCACGCGAACGCGCCTGCAGGTGGTCGACCGTCAGCTCTTCCTCCGGGAAGACCTGCCCGCAGAACACACATCGGTAGTCATCGCGCGCGAAGATTTCGCCTCGCTTCATGCCTGGTCCTTTCAGTTCGCGCCGCCTGATGTTCGGGGCCGCCAGGAAACTCCTGCTCGACGCCGTCGAGAAGGAGCCAGCGCGTGCGCCCACCGAAGAGTTACCGCGCCTCACCCCACGCGCCATAGAGAGAACGCGAATGCCGAGATCACGGGAACGTATCCTCGCCAACCTCGACGAGATGTACCGGGAGGCCTTCGAACGGGCCAAGGCCACGGGCGACGACTCCCAGATGGTGTCGCTCGACTTCGCCTATCGGCGGGAACAGCTGTACTTCGAGATCCTGCTCGATGTCCGCGACGCCATAGAGCGCAATAACCGATAGGCA
>DAIUET010000053.1:3333-8892 GCA_036845045.1 Gemmatimonadaceae bacterium
TGTGACATGAACAGCGCATCGACCGCGTCGCTGGCGATCGTAAACGCAAAGGTGTGGACCGGCGACAGCGCCCGCCCCTGGGCCGAAGCCATCGCGGTGAATGGCGACACCATCGTCGCTGTCGGATCGTCGGCCGAAGTCAGGAAGATGAACGCGGCTCGCGTGGTGGACGCGAAGGGCGGGATGGTCACCCCGGGGTTCATCGACGCCCACGTGCACTTCGTGACCGGAGGGTTCCGCCTCTCCTCGGTGCAGCTTCGCGATGCGCGGACGCCGGAGGAATTCGTCAGGCGCATCCGCGAATTCGCGGCGACCGTTCCGGCGGGCACGTGGATCACGGGCGGGGACTGGGACCACGAGCAATGGGGTGGCCAGCTCCCGGAACGCTCCTGGATCGACTCCATCACGCCCGATCATCCGGTCTGGGTGAACCGGCTCGACGGGCACATGGCGCTCGCCAACAGCGCCGCGCTGCGCGCCGCCAACGTTTCCGGACAGACGCGCGATGTCGACGGCGGCGCGATCGTGCGCAGTTCCGGCCGCGAACCGACCGGCATCCTCAAGGACAACGCCCAATCGCTCGTGGACCGTGTGGTGCCGGATCCACCCGAGACCCTTCAGGATCGGGCGCTCGACACGGCGATGACCTATGTCGCGTCGCACGGCGTCACGTCGGTGCACAACATGGGGTCCTGGTCCGATCTCGCGATCTTCGAGCGAGCCCATGCCGCCGGCCGACTGCGCACGCGGATCTACGCCGCGGTCCCACTGTCTACCTGGGAGCGCCTCCGCGACACCCTGCAGGCTCGCGGCTCCGGCGACGAATGGCTCCGGATCGGCGCCCTCAAGGGCTTTGTCGATGGGTCACTCGGCTCGCACACCGCGGCGATGCTCGAGCCGTTCACCGATGCGCCCGCCGATCGCGGCCTGTTCGTCAATACGCCGGAAGACCTGTACCGCTGGACCGTGGGAGCCGACAAGGCCGGCCTGCACGTGATGATCCACGCGATCGGCGACCGCGCGATCCGGACCCTGCTCGACACCTATGAGCGCGTCGGCCGGGAGAACGGACTGCGCGACCGGCGATTCCGCATGGAGCACGCCCAGCACATCGCCCCCGAAGACTTCCCGCGCTTCGCGGCGGCAGGCGTGATCGCCAGCATGCAGCCGTACCATGCCATCGACGACGGGCGATGGGCGGACAAGGTCATCGGTCCGGAGCGCGCGAAGGGGACCTATGCCTTCAGGTCCCTCCTCGACAACGGCGCCATGCTGGCGTTCGGCAGCGACTGGTTCGTCGCGCCGCCCACGCCTCTGGAAGGGATCTACGCCGCGGTCACGCGGCGCACGCTGGACGACCGAAACCCCGGCGGCTGGGTTCCCGGGCAGAAGATCACGGTCGAGGAGGCGCTCCGCGCCTACACCATCGGCTCGGCCACGGCGTCGTTCGACGAAGCGCGCAAGGGAACCCTGGCCAGGGGCAAGCTGGCCGATCTCGTGCTGATTGACCGGGACCTCACGACCATTCCCGCGGATTCGATCCGCGATGCCCGCATAACGATGACGGTCGTGGGCGGGCGAGTGGTGTACGAGCGACAATAGATCCGGTCGATCGCCGTGAAGTGACTCACTGAAACGACGAAGCCGCCCAGGTGACGGGCGGCTCCTTCATCACCGGCAAGATCGCCTAGGTATTCAGGAAAAGAACCGCCAGGGCAGTCAGGACGATCAGGACTCCGACCACACCAAGGAGCCTCGGGCCGGGTATGCGCTGAACACGCGACGTGGCTAACGGCGTATGGAGCTCCTCCCGCCAACGCGGGTGACGACGCACTTCGTGGTGAGTGATGCCCATCTGACTGGCTCCGGTAAACCGCAGAACGCCGCTGACCATCAGGCGAATCTGCAAGTGACGGGCCAATCCCGGGCGTTACGCAGGGAAGGACGGGCGCCCCTGCTTAACCGTCACAAAGTGAAGAGGTTGCGGTCCGTCCTGCGGGCGCCGGGACGACCATCCGACGCGCGTGAAGGCTACGCGTCGCGCCCCGATCGTTGAACAGCACGCCCCGATCGGGGCGGGCTGCGAGCGGGTCAGAAGCGGGCGATCTCCGCTATGGCTCGCGTGAAGTCGTCGATCTGGGGAAGCGTTGCGTCCTCGATCCTCGGCGCATAGCCGACGTACGTGTCGAGCGAGGCGAGCCGCTTCACCGGCGCGTCGAGCCACGGGAAACACTCGTCGGCGATCCGCGAGGCGATTTCGGCCCCGTACCCCCAGCTCATCGAGTCCTCGTAGGCGACGATGACCCGATTCGTCTTCTTCACCGAGGCGTAGACTCGTTCTTCGTCCCAGGGCGAAAGCGACCGGAGGTCGATGACTTCCGCCGAAATGCCTTCTTCGGCCATCCGGTTCGCGGCCGTGAAGGCGCGCTGAACCGTGGCGCCGTAGGTCACGATCGTCACGTCCGTCCCCTCGCGCACGATCTTCGCCTTCCCCAACGGAATCATGAAGTTCGGGCCGGGATACGCCGCCTTGTTGTAGGTCTGGCGATAGAGGTGCTTGTGCTCGAGGAAGATGACCGGATCCTCGCAGCGGATGGCGGTACGGAGCAGTCCGTTGGCGTCGAGGGCGGTCGCCGGGCAGACGACGCGGAGGCCGGGGCAGTGCGTGAACAGCGATGCCCCCGTCTGCGAGTGATAGATCGCGCCGCGGATGTAGCCGCCATACGTCGTCCGAACGACCACCGGCGCCGCGAAAGCGTTGTTGGATCTCCACCGCATCGTGGAGAGCTCGTTCCGCAGTTGCATGTACGCAGGCCAGATGTAGTCGAAAAACTGGATCTCGACCACCGGCTTGAAGCCACGCAGCGCCATCCCGATCGCGCGACCGATGATGTTGGCCTCGGCGAGCGGCGTGTTGTAGACGCGGTCGTCACCGAACTCCTTCTGCAGCCCCCACGTGACCTTGAAGACGCCGCCCTTCCCCTTGACCTTGTCGAGGTGCTGGCGGCGGGAAGCGTCCGCGACGTCCTCGCCGGACACGACAATGCGCTGGTCGCGGCGCATCTCGTCCTTGAGGCACGCGTTCAGCAGGTCGACCATGGTGGTCTCGTTCCCCGAGAACTGCGGGTCGTCCTCGGTATCGAACTGCTCGCTGGTCGGATCGACGTCGGGCGAATAAACGGCGAACGGAATCGTCTCTTCGGCTGGCTGTTCCTTCGACAGCGCATCGTCCGTTGCCGCCAGCACGACTTCGTCGACCTCGGCGCGGATCCGCTCGATGTCCTGTTCGGTCGCGTGTCCGGCCCGGATCAGCCAGGCAGGGAACGTGGTCAGCGGGTCGCGGGCGGCGTCGGCGTCACGCTCCTCGGGCGGCCGATACAGGATCTCATCGTCCGAAAGCGAGTGCGAGTAGGGCCGGATGACATGCGCATGTACGAAAGCCGGGCCCTTGCCGGCCCGGACGTGTTCGACTGCCTTCTGCATGACGTCGTACGATGCGAGGAGGTCGCAGCCGTCGACTTCCTGGATGAGCAGGCCGGGAAACCCCGTGACAAGACGGGAGATCGAGCCGCCGGCCGTGTTCACCTCGACGGGGACTGAAATGGCGTAGCCGTTGTCCTCGACCAGGTAGACGATCGGCAACTGCAGGTTGCAGGCGGTGTTGAGCGATTCCCAGAACTCGCCCTCGCTGGTGGTCCCGTCACCGGCGGAGACGTAGACGATTTCGTCTCCCTGAAAACCTTCGCTGACGCCGAGCCGCTTTGCGCGCCATATGGCTTCGGCACAGCCGACGGCCTGGAGAAACTGCGTGCCGGTTGGCGAGGACGAAGACACTATGTTGAGCGCCTTGTGGCCCCAGTGACTGGGCATCTGCCGGCCGCCGGAGTTCGGATCATCGGCGGCGCCGACGGCCGAGTAGAGCATCTCGTTCGGCGTCATGCCCAGCTCGAGCATCAGCGCGCGATCGCGGTAGTAGGGGAAGAACCAGTCGTAAGAGGCCCGGAAGTGCATGCCGGCGGCGGTCAGGACCGCTTCGTGGCCGGCCCCGGAGATCTGGAAGAAGATCCGGTTCTGGCGCTTGAGCTGGATCTCCTTGTCATCGAGCCGACGCGAGAGAAGCATCGTCCGATAGGCGCTCAGGAGTCGGTCGCGATCGAGCGCCGGTGCGGTCGGCTCGGATCTCTGGCTGGTCTGAGTCGGCATGGCCGGAAAGATAGCAAGGTCTATCAACAGACGAGGGTGCCACCCCACTGGTGAACCTGTCGACCCGCGGCGAGGCGCGAGCGCTACGGTTGAGGCGGACCGGACTCGTCGCATTGGTGTCTTGTATCACGTTGTCGCGTGAGGCTTTCCGGCAACCACGTGCCCTCGGCGACGGGTCGTCGGTGGCGGCACTCCATATGCAGAGGGGAACCGACACTCCATCGCGAGGCCGGCCATGCGTGCATCCATCCGTCCGTGCATTTTCTGCGAGCTCATTCATGGCGGCGGCGAAGTCTCGATCTGCTATGAGGACTCGCAGGCGATGGCCTTCCTGGACGTCCAGCCAGTGAACGCCGGCCATGTGCTGGTGGTCCCGCGCGAGCATTTCGAATCGTTGCAGGATGTCCCGCCGGACCTCGCGCACCACCTCTTCGACGTCGCGCTGCGGCTGGCGCCGATCGTCAGGCGGCTGGCCGGCGCCGAGGGGCTCAACGTGATCGTGAACAGCGGAAGGGCGGCGGGGCAGGACGTCTTCCACTACCACGTGCACGTGATCCCGCGCCAGGCCAACGACGGCTTTTCGGTGGCGCTGCCGTTCCCCGGATCGTCGCCGCCCGACCGGACGCTGCTCGACGCCATGGCCGCCCGGATCATCGCCGAGCTGCGCGACCCGTGTCGCGCCACCCACGCCGCTGCCTGACGCGACTCGTCAGGCAGTTGCACATCGGGCCTTGCGCCGCGCCGCCTAACACATAATCGTAAGGCAGGCGCCGGTCCCGCCGGCGCCGTTCCGCTCCGCCTGGAGGCCGATGGACGTCTGGCGACGATCATCTCCCGGAACCGACCCGCGCCGCCATTGCGACGTTGGGTGCGCCGCCACCGGTCAGACCTCCAACCCGTCAACGCGACCCACCCCGCTCCGGGCCCTCAGCCCGGGGCGGGGTGTCGCCTTTTCCGGCGAGGTGAAATGGCTCGACGTGGGCACCTCCGGCTTCTCTGCCATCGCGGCCGACACTCACAACGGAGTGATCGGCGCCGCGGCCGCCCCTTTTCATCACGGTCTGCGCGGGACGTCAAGCGCGCGCTCAAGCGGGCCACGATGCGCGACTGCGGCCGGCGCTGCGTCTACTGCGGACACCGGCTCGACCCGATGGAAGCGACGCTGGACCACGTCTATCCGGTAGCGCGTGGCGGGGCGCATGCGCCGGGCAACCTCGTGAGCGCCTGCGCGCCCTGCAATCGCATGAAGGGGGACATGCTGCCGCACGAGTTCTTCGCGCGGTACCCGAACGCCGGGGCGAATTTCGTGCGGTATGCGCGGGCAGTCCACCGGGCCCTGAAGCGGGGCGCGCGTCG
>DAIUET010000053.1:8992-13260 GCA_036845045.1 Gemmatimonadaceae bacterium
GTGGTGCGGATCACGCGGTGGCAGGGGATCAGGAAGGCGACCGGGTTCCGTCCGATAGCCGTGCCTACTGCCCGGACCGCGGTCGGCGCTCCAACCGCCGTGGCGATGTCCTCATAAGTCGCCACGGATCCCACGGGGATCTGCAGCAGCGCCCTCCAGACCTTCACCTGGAAGTTCGTGCCGCGCACCAGCAGCCCGAGTGGGACGAGGCCTTCGGGATCGCGCACTTCGAGGGCGGTGAAGATCCGCGACGCGATCGGCGCCGTTACGCGCGGTCGTTCCTCGATCGTCGCGTTTGGCCAGCGCGTGGCGAGGTCGCGCAGCGCGGACTGCCGGCTCCCCTCGTGAAACGTGAGGGCGCAGACGCCGCGGTCGGTCGTGGCGATGAGTGCTTCCCCGAACGGGGAATCGTGGAATCCGGCAGACATGCGAAGTCCGCCGCCGCTCTCGCGGAACTCACCAGGCGTCACCGCATCGAGCGTGACGAACAGGTCGTGCAGGCGGCCGCCGCTCGAGAGCCCGGCGTCGTAGGTGGCGTCAATCAGGTTGCGCGACTCGCGGAGCTTTTCCTTTGCGTATTCGAGCGCCAGGACCTGCGAGAACCGCTTCGGGCTGATCCCGGCCCAGCGCGTGAAGAGCCGCTGGAAGTGGAACGGGCTCATGCCGACATGTTTCGCGACCTGGTCCAGGCTGGGACGGACCGGCGCCGAATCGTCGAGAAAGCGGATCGCGCGCTCGATCCGGTGGTAGTCGGCGCTGTTGCGGTCGGCGCGGGAAGTCATCGTAAGCATTCTGCCTCCTGGGACGAGAGATCTACAGTCGTCCCGGAGAGGAGCCAACCCGAATCTTGCGATTGGCGAGGGATATTCGACGCGGGATCCGGCACGCCTTCCAGGATTCCTGCCCAGATTCTGGGCCCGCAAAAACCATGAAACACGGAGGCGCACGGTGGCGCACAGAGGCTCACCGGGTGCTGAGTGCACGCTTGGACGGCTGCATCCGGTAGTTCAGCCGAATTCTCGGCAACGAGTTGACAGCAGGTCAGAACCGCGACAACTGTCAGTCTCTCATGAGGTGGTGCGGGTGATCGGTGCGTCTCCTGGTCCCGTTGGCTCTCCTGGTTCCGTGTTCGCTCCTTGCCCAACAGCGAACGCTCTCGCTGGCCGCGCCGGACGCGCGGCTTGCGATCGAGTTCTCGGACCTGACGGCGATGCGGGAACTCGCTGACGGCCGCGTACTGCTGTTCGATCGGAGGGAGAATCGCCTTGCCGTCGTGGACTTCCGGAATGGCTCCATCAGGGATGTCGCGCGACAGGGTCGGGGTCCCGGTGAGTTCGAGTTTGTCGCCACGCTTCTCGCCCTCAGCGGTGACTCGACGATCGCGGCTGATCTGAGTTGGCGATGGCTGATTCTTGAAGGAGATCGAGTGGTCGCGACGCTTCCACCGGATCATCCTGCCGTGCGGGCGGTGTCACTCGCCCCACTCGGCGCGGATGGGCGCGGGCGGGTGCTCTCTCGGCGTTTTCGCGGCGGCCGTGGCTTGAATGATTCGACGTATGTACTGCTCGTACATCGCGTGACCGGGCGCGCGGACACGATTTCGATGCTCCGGAACGGCGTGCGCCGGGCGCCCATCAGGATTGAAGCCGCTCCGGGACAGGGCAAGGGAATCCGCATCAGCCGGATTCCATTGGATGTGGGCGAAGCGCCGCTCCTGCAGCCCGACGGATGGGTTGCGATAGTTCGGCTCGAGCCGTATCGCGTCGACTGGCGATCGCCGGAGGGCCGCTGGACGTCAGGCGCACCCATTCCGGTCCTCGCGACTCGGATGACCGATCGCGAGCGGAAAGCGTATACGGATCGTCACCCGGGGTTTCGCAATGCGACCGATTGGCCCGAGCTCCTGCCGCCCTTCGACACGCCGCCGACTCTGCTCCCGTCGCCGGAAGGGTGGCTGGTAATACGCCGATTGCCGAGCGCGGACGAACCCGAGCCACGATACGACGTCATTGACAGGTCCGGCACCCGGCGTGCGCAGCTGGTACTGCGCGCGAACGAGCACGTCCTCGGCTTCGGTCAGCGCTCCGTCTATGTCGTTGAAACCGATGCGGATGGCATTCAGCGTCTTCGTCGTCATCCCTGGCCTGCCGGCGGCCGCGCGCCGTAGCCAGGACGACGTACTACTAAAGGTCTAGTTGACAAAGGGCGATCGTACCCACACTGTCCTACTAGTCCTTTAGCAGGTCGTCCACCACTCCAGGCGGAGTCTGAATGGCGTCGTTTACCGATCGGGAACTGGACGTGATGGCCGTCCTCTGGGACCGCGGGCCATCCACCGTAGCCGAAGTGCGCGAGCACCTCGAGGACACACTCGCTTACACCACGGTATTGACTGTTCTGCGCACGCTTGAAGCGAAGCGCTACGTCAGCCACGAGGAGGAGGGGAAGGCGCATCGTTATGCGCCCCTCGTCGCGCGCGACCGCGCCGGCAAGACGGCGCTGGGGCAGGTGCTCGACAAGATCTTCGGCGGCTCGCGCGAGATGCTGCTGGCGAACCTCGTCAGGGAGCGCGGCGTCGACGCTGCCGAGTTGCGCCGCCTGCGGAAGATCCTCGATGCCCGGCTGGGCAAGGAGGACAAATGACGCTGGTCATGGCGTATGTCATCCTCATTGCCGCCAGTGTGGGGGCCTGCGCCGTCGTTGCTGAAGCTGTAGCGCGCTCCCGCGGATTCGGTGCGCGGTGGATCTGGGCTTCCGCACTTCTGATGGTCGCCGTCGCCACAGTGGCGGCGATGACCGTTCCGCGCCCGCAGACGCCAGTCATCAGCGCGGCGTCGGTCGAGCTTGCAGCACTGCAGCGCGGCAGCGAGGCCGCGGCAGTGTCGTCGGTGGTACCGCTCATCTCGAGCAAGGCGGTGCTGAGGGTGGCCGACACCGTGCTGCCGCCGGCCTGGCTCATGGCCACCATCGCCCTGTTGGTCGCCATCGGATTCGGACAGCATCGGCTCCGGCGTGAGCGGAAGCATTCCCGTCCCGCGGCGATTGCGGGACAAAGGGTATTGCTCACTGAGCAGACGGGTCCGGCCGTGGCGGGGCTGCGGAACCCGGTTGTTTTCGTACCTCGGTGGGTGATGGCGCTCGATGAACCATCGCAGCGACTGCTCCTGGCGCACGAGATGGAGCACGTGCGACGGCGCGACACCATGGTGCTGTTCGCCGGGGCCGTCACGGCGGCATTGATGCCGTGGAACGCGGTCGTCTGGTGGATGGTCCGGCGGCTCCGCCTGGCGGTGGAGCAGGACTGTGACGCACGCGTGCTGGCGGCGCACCCCGGCGTCCGTCGTTATGCAGACCTGCTGCTGGCCGCCGCCAGCCGCCACGGCCTGGCCTCCAGACTTCTCGCCGCGCACTTCGGCGAGCACGCATCCGACTTGTTACGGAGGATTGAAGCGATGACCAGTCAAGGAAGGCTTCCCTGGCGGCGAATGACGAGCGGCGCACTGGTTGCAGCGGCCCTCACCGTGGTGTCGTGCGAGACACCGCGTCCCGAGCCCGTCGCGCCACTGAGCCCGCGCGCGGAGGGATCGGATGCGTCGGAAAGCGTCTACGAAGAGGTTGTGAAGCCGGCGCTGTTGTCCGGCTCGAGAACACCGAAGTATCCCGACATTCTGCGACAGGCTGGTGTGGAAGGCGAAGTGCTGGTGTCCTTCACCGTCGACGAATCGGGGCGACCTGATGTTGCGACGCTCCACGTGATCCGGTCGACGCACGAGCTGTTCTCGGTCGCGGTGCGTGAGGCCCTTCCCGGAATGCGGTTCCGTCCGGCGGAACGAGATGGCCGCAAGGTGAAGCTGACGGTGCAGGAACCATTCACGTTCACGCTCGTTGGCTCAAAGTCCCCGCAGGAACGGCGTGTGTGGCCGAAAGATGCGTTGCAGGAGACGGTGGTGACGGGCGTTCCGGGGGAAGCGCGACTGCGCCCAACGGTCATCCTCCGTGACGCGACGGCCAACCGTGTGAACGGCTCGCCCCTCATCATCGTCGACGGCGTTGTCATGAAGGGTGACCTCAAGGAAATCGATCCGCAGACCATTCATAGCATCGAAGTCGTGAAGGGTGCTGCGGCGTCGAGGATCTACGGCCCCCGCGCGGAGCATGGTGTCATCCAGATTACCACGAAGTCGCGACGCCGCGTGCCGTAGTCACCGGGGTCAGACTCCGACTCGGTGTCTGACCCCAATGTCGTCCCCGTTGAAGAAGGGGTACCG
>DAIUET010000054.1:0-13255 GCA_036845045.1 Gemmatimonadaceae bacterium
TCACGATTCACGATTCACGATTCACGATTCACGATTCACGATTCACGATTCACGATTCACGATTCACGATTCACGAGTCACGAAATCGTAATCCGTCGTACGGTGAGATCCTCGATCCGGTCGCGGTCTACATCCACGCCCAGTCCCGACCCCTCGGGTACGACTATTGTCCCGTGCCCGGTCATCGTCCACTCGGGTGTGACGATGTCGCGTTCCCAGTAGCGGGAACTCGGCGACACATCGCCCGGCTTCACGAAGTTCGACAGCGACGCGAGGGCGACGTTGTACGCGCGGCCGACGCCGCTTTCCAGCATTCCTCCGCACCACACCGGAATGCCTTTCGACGCGCAGTAGTCGTGGATGGCGATGGACGCGGCAATTCCCCCCACACGCCCGGGCTTGATGTTCACGATGCGTCCGGCGCCCAGGGTCACCATGTCGCGCGCACGATCGAGCGACGTGATCGACTCGTCAAGACAGATCGGCGTCTGCATGCGGCGCTGCAGTTCCGCATGCCGCACGATGTCGTCCCAGGCGAGCGGCTGCTCGATCATCATGAGGTCGAGGTCGTCGAGCTGCGAGAGGTGATCGGCGTCGTCCAGTGTGTAGGCATTGTTCGCATCCGCCATGAGCGGCGCCTGCGGTCCGGCCGCCTGACGAGCAGCCCGCACGAACTCGACATCCGAACCGGGCATGATCTTGATCTTCACCTTGCGATACCCCTCGGCCAGTGCGGCCGTCACCCGGGCCGCCAACGCCTCAGGCGATTGCTGGATACCCAGCGAAATGCCGACGTCGATCTCCCGTCGCGTCCCGCCGAGGAGGGTCGACAGGGGCATTCCGAGCTTCGTGCTCTCCAGTCCCCAGCATCCCATCTCCAGCGCGGCCTTAGCCATGAGGTGTCCGCGGATGTCCCGATCGAGGAGCGGGAAAGCATCGCCCGGAGACCCGATCGCCCTGCCGATGACGCGCGGCGCCAGCCACTCGGTGATCGCGAGCCACGCCGTGTCGATGGTCTCGGGCGAGTAATTGGGCGTCTCGCCGGCCACGCACTCGCTCCACGCCGACGCGCCGTCGGCATCGCTGAGCTCCAGCAGCGCAATGCGACGTTCGGAGACCATGCCTGACGAGATGCGGAACGGCTCCCTGAGTGGCAGCCGGATCTCGCGAAGCGTTATGGAGGTCAGTTCGATCATCGACTACGGCGGTCGAGCACGTAGTACGGCGCCGAACCCGACGCGGGGCGATGGAAACCGGTGACTCGGAAACCGTGCGCGAGCAGTCCGGTGATCAGCTCCCGGAACCGGAGGCGCCACTCCATCGCGCCTTCTCCGCCGGCAGCCTTGACCGCTCCGAAATCCTCCGGAATCTCCACCCGGACACGGGCTGCGTCAGGGACGGCAGACGGAGATGCGAGCGGGATGCTGTCAGTGCCCGGCATGGCCTTCCGCGCGACGGGCGAGTCGAGCTGCCACCGGACGATGAAGCGGTCCGTGGGAAGGGCGCCATGCAGCGTGCTCCCCGTGTTCGAGCCGTACATGTCCGGAACGTACTCGATAGGCAGCGCGCCGAGGTGGTTGATGTTGAAGTGCGCGTTTCCGGCCTGCAGCGGGTCGAACGTCCACAGCATCGACTTCACGCCGAGTGCCATGACCTTGTCGCGCTGGTACTGCTTGAGGCGCTCTCCGATGCCCTGCGACCGCAGTTCCTCACGGACGGCCAGCATGTCGGACCAGTGCACGAGCTCGCGCTCGCGGATCCCCGTGAGGCCGAAGACGAAGCCCGCGAGGCGATTATCATCGTCAAACGCGCCCGCCGCGACTCCACCGATCATCTGGCTCACGCGCAGGATCGCGGTGGGCACCCGCTCCGAGAACCCCTCACCCCAGGTTGCTTCCTGGAGTTCGGTGCAGGCGGCATAATCGCCGAGCGTGGTGAGGTCGCGAATGGTGATCAAGAACGTGAATCGTGGATCGTGAATGGTGAATCGTAACCGGATGAACGGGTCCAAGTAGACAAACCGGGATCGTGACTGCAAATCTGTGAGGGACAACGGAGGCCCATACGCTGCGCCAACGATTCACGATTCACGATTCACGATTCACCACGACGGTCCTCGCACTCACCTTCCTGAGCGTCGCGTGCTTCCGGAACGCTCCAACCGTTGCCCGACCGCTCCCTGCGGAACCCACCGACCGCGCACTGACGGGACGTCCCGAGTACGATGTCGTCATCCGCAACGGTCGCGTGCTGGATGGGATGGGGAATCCGTGGATCGCCGCTGACGTCGGCATCCGTGACGGCAAGTTCGTCAGGATCGGTCATGCCCTGGCGCGCGGAGAACGCGAGATCGATGCGCGCGGGCTCTACGTCTCCCCGGGCTGGATCGACATGATGGACCAGTCAGGTGGCGTGCTGCCGCGCAACGGTCTGGCCGAGAACAAGCTGCGGATGGGTGTCACGACGGCGATCGGGGGCGAGGGCGGGTTTCCCGTTCCGGCGAGTGGCATTCCGTCCTACTTCGGCACGCTCGAGCGGCAGGGGATCAGCATCAACTTCGGCAGCTACTACAGCCAGACCCAGGCGCGCGTCGCAGTCCTGGGCCAGAGCGCGAGGGCGCCCACCGCGCCCGAGCTCGAACGGATGCGTGCGTCGCTCGATAGCGCCATGCGCGCCGGCGCGATGGGCATGACCACGGCGCTGATCTATCCGCCAAGCAGCTACACGACCACCGATGAACTGGTGGAGGTGGCGAAGGCAGCGGCGAAGTACGGCGGTATCTACGCGAGCCACATCCGCGGCGAAGGTGCGGAGGTCGTGCAGTCGGTCCGTGAGCTGATCACCATTGCGGAGCGGGCAGGCATGCCGGGCGAAGTCTTCCACCTGAAGGCGGCGTGGCAGCCCGGGTGGGGCCTGCTGATGGATTCAGTGCGTGTGCTCGTGGAAGCGGCGCGGGCGCGTGGCGTCGACGTGGCCGCGAACATCTACGCATACACCGCCGGCGGAACCGGACTCGAAGCGACGATTGCCAGCTGGGCATTCGAGGGCGGCAATGATTCACTGCGGGCCCGGCTCCGCAATCCGCAGGTACGCGAGCGGCTCAAGCGCGAGATCGAGACCGGCTCGCCGGGATGGTGGAACATCGTGCAGGCGGCCGGCGGCTGGAATGGCATCGTCCTGGCGAACGCGCGGAATCCCGCGAACGCGAAGTATCACGGGATGCGCATTCCCGACATCGCGAAGGCGATGGGAAAGAGCGAGGCCGACGCGGCGTGGGACCTGGTGCTCGAAGGGCAGGGTCGCGTGATGGCCATCTATCACATGATGAGCGAGCCAGATGTGGAGACGGCGCTCAAGTTCCCGTGGACCAGCATCGGGTCGGACGCCGGTGCGGCATTGAACGCGACGCAGGGGGACGACCTCGGCCTCCCGCACCCGCGCGCCTACGGCAACCACGTCCGCGTGATCAGTCGCTATGTGAAGGAGCGGAACGTGCTCAGCCTCGAGGAGGCGATCCGCAAGATGACGTCCTGGCCGGCGACGCGCATGCGCCTGGCGAATCGCGGCTCGATCAAGGAGGGGCACTGGGCCGATGTCACGATCTTCGACATGAACACGATCGACGATCGCGCCACGTACGAGCAGCCGACGCTCTACCCGACCGGCATCGAGTACGTGCTGGTGAATGGTGCGGTAACGATCGAGCGCGGGAGCCACACGGGAGCGCGGGCGGGAAAGGTGTTGTATGGGCCGGGGAAACCGTGACTGAACCAGTGATCAGTGACTAGTGACTAGTGACTAGGGACTCGTGACTCGGCACCGCACTCGTGACTCAACACCGCGAGTGCATCCACTCCACTGGCCTTCCACTTTGAGAGTTTCGAAAATGCGCACGACGATCTGTGCAGTCGTGGTTTGCCTGGGAACCTGTATCATTGCGACTGCTGGTCGCGCGCAGGACACGACCACGTACAAACGCTCGTCGGTGGGGACGCGAGTGCTCGAGAACGATGCGGGCACCACCATCAAGGTGCTCGTCGAAGCGTCGGTGCTTGGCAGTTCCGGTGTCGAAATCGCCGAGGTCACGATGCCCGCTGGCTCGGGCGCGGGACCAGCGTCTCACCGGCATGGCTCCACCGAAATGATCTACGTGATCTCCGGCGAACTCGATCACGTCGTAAACGGTGAGACGCATCGACTCACGCCTGGCATGGTCGGCATCGTGAAGCCCAGCGATACCGTGATTCACCGGGTTGTCGGCCAGGCTCCGGTGAAAGCGCTTCTGGTCTGGGCGCCTGGCGGCGAGGTAGAGCGACTGGCAACCCGATTCAGGCAGCGGCCGATCCGCTGAGACCGCTCGGCAACGAAGCGCTCGCGACTACTCATGGCCCTGGTCTTTCATGCAGGAACGTCCCATCGGTCGAGGGGGTGATACCTGGCATGCCTCAACAGGACCGACATATGCGACCAGACGAGCCGCGCGACCTGCAGAAGAAGAACGAGCACGAGACAGGCGAGGGTCTGGAGCGGCCCCCGCATCCCATAGAGGATCCCGATGACCGGGTCGACGAGGCGAGCGATGAGTCGTTCCCCGCTTCTGATCCGCCGTCGTTCACGCCCTCGCGCCCCGGTCCACCGTCGAAGAAACCGGACAAGCCGGGCACGGGCCTCACTCCGTAGTTGGAAGCTGGAAGCTGGAAGGTGGAAGTTGTTGACCTTGAAGCTGGAACTGCTGGGCGCGTAGACGGTGGCGGTGAACGGGAATCGGGCGCATGTTGGGCGACTCCTGAACCGGCCGAGCGACTTTGATCCCCGATTTCGGACCCCGAACCGCAAGCCTGGCTCGTTCCATACTGACGCTCGGACTGGCGCTGATCCTCGCTGCCTGCGCACGAGAACCGGCGCGGCCGCCTAACGTAATCGTCATCCTCGTCGACGACCTCCGCTGGGACGACATCGGTGTGGCCGGACATCCGTTCGTGCAGACGCCGGCTATCGACCGGCTCGCGCGCGAAGGGACGCGATTCCTCAACGCCTTCGCCACCACGCCCCTCTGTTCCCCCAGTCGCGCCGCGATCCTCACCGGCCAGTATGTGCACACCAACGGGATAATCGATAACACGGCCCGCGACTCGGCGAGTCACCGGCTCAGCACCTTCGCGATTCCGTTGATGCAGGCCGGCTACGAGACGGCGTTCATCGGGAAGTGGCACATGGGGAACGACGACACCAGACGGCCCGGTTGGACGCACTGGGTGGGGATGAAAGGGCAGGGCGAGGCGATCAACCCGAACCTGAACGTCGACGGGGAGCGTCTGGTGGCGCAGGGCTACGTGACCGATGTACTCACGGAGTACGCGGTGAACTTCATGCGGCGGTCACGCGGGAAGCCGTTCATGTTCTTCCTGGCGCACAAGGCCCTGCACCCGAATGTGCAGCAGCGCGACGACGGCAGCGTGGCCCAGGTGGCGAACCAGTCTGCCGGCTTCATCCCTGCCGATCGTCATCGCGGACGTTATGCATCGGCGGTCGTGCCGCGCCGGCGGAATGCCACGGTCCCGGTGCAGCGCAAGCCGGCGCTGCAACGCGCCATTCCGGGCTTGCCCCCGCTGAGCCCCGCGACGGGGACCCCTGATGCCGATGTGCGCGATCGGCTGGAGATGCTGCTGGCGGTCGATGAAAGCCTGGCACGCATCGACAGCACGCTGCGGGAGATGGGAGAGCTGGAGAACACCGTCGTCATCTTCACCAGCGATCACGGCTACTTCTATGGGGAGCACGGGCTGAACGAGGAACGGCGGCTGGCGTACGAGGAGACCGCGCGGATACCGCTCATCGTCCGCTATCCACCACTGACGCGTCCCCAGACGACGCCCGCGCAGATGGCGCAGACCATCGACCTTGCACCGACGATTCTGGCCCTCGCCGGAGCGGCCGACACCGTGCAGCGGCAGGGTGCGTCGCTCGTGCCGATCCTGGATGGCAGCGTTACCTCGTGGCGGTCAGCAGTGCTGATGGAGTACTACACCGACCAGGTCTTTCCGCGCACGCTGACCATGGGCTATCAGGCCGTTCGCACGGAGCGTCACAAGTACATCCATTATGTCGAGCTTCCGGACATGGACGAGCTGTACGACCTGGAGTCGGATCCCTTCGAACTGAACAACCTGATGGGGACGGACGAGGGGAATCGACTGCTTCCGGCCCTCCAGTCCGAACTCGCTCGGCTTCAACGCGAATCCGGCTACCGGGCGGATTTCAAGGGCTATCGTTGAGGTCAGAGGTCAGAGGCCAGAGGCCAGAGGCCAGAGTCAGTGACTGGTCACCGGTTACTGGTCGCTAGTCACTAATCCCGAGTCACGAATCACCCTTGAGCCGCCGTCACAGTCTTGTCGCGCTGATACTTGCCGTCGCGTGTTCGGGCGTTGAGCACGCGCCGCCGGTCACGACCGCCCCCGGCGAGGCACCGCCGGGAATGGTCTGGATTCCCGGGGGCCGGTTCGAGATGGGGAGCGAAAGTCCCCTCGCCGGTCGCGAGGAGGGCCCCGTCCATACCGTGGAAGTCGACGGCTTCTACATCGACGTACACACGGTCACGAACGCGCGATTCCGGAAGTTCGTCGAAGCCACCGGATACGTAACAGTCGCCGAGCGTGTGCCTGACGTCGCCGAGCTGCTGCGCCAGCTGCCCGCCGGCAGCGCACCGCCCGACCCTGAGGTGCTCGTGCCAGGTTCGCTCGTCTTTACACCAACCGGCAGGCACGTCGACCTGCGAGACTGGTCGCAGTGGTGGCGCTGGGTGCCGGGGGCGAACTGGCGTCAGCCTCGTGGTCCGGGCAGCACCATTGCAGGGATGGACGACCACCCCGTCGTGCACGTCGCGTGGGATGATGCCATGGCGTTCGCGGCATGGTCCGGCACGCGGCTGCCGACGGAGGCCGAGTGGGAATTCGCCGCGCGCGGCGGCGTCGGCCACACCGACCACGCCTGGGGCTCGGCGCCGTTCGATTCGTTGCATCCGCAAGCTCACATCTATCGAGACGCGTTTCCGCTGCACGACGCCACGACCGCCCCGGTTGGGACACATGCGCCTAACGCTGCCGGCCTCTACGACATGGCGGGCAACGTCTGGCAATGGACCGCGGACGCGTTCAGCGCCGACTCGTACCGGCGCGACAAGGCCGGCGGCGTGGTCCGCAATCCGACGGGGGCGGACCCGGCGTCCAACCCGCTCAGGACACTGCGCGGCGGCTCCTTCCTCTGCAATGACGCGTACTGTCGCGGCTATCGTGTCAGTGCGCGGAGTCCCAACACCCGCGACAGCGGGGCGTCGCACATCGGGTTCCGGACGGTCATGACTGCTGCGCAGTGGGCAGCCGGGAGGCGAGCACGGTAATCCGTGAAGTAAGCGCTCCAGCGCACCCCCCACCGGCCTGAGGAAGGCACGGCGCCTAACGGCGTGGCGGCTCCCCGGATAGTTCCGCCATACGCTTGCGGATGTCCGACACCAGTGGCTGGAACTCCGGGTCGGCATCCTTCCAGAGGTCGACGAACCGGCCGTAGTACTCGAGGGCCTTCGTGCGATCGCCCTTCGATTCGTACAGCTCACCCAGTCGACGCAGCGCAGCGGCAAGGAAGAACTCGCGGTTTTCCGGGTCGACGTTGTGGCCGTTCACGAAGCGTTCGTATTGCACGATGGCGGAATCGGGTTCGCCCAGCTGTTCGAACGTGCGACCCTCGTCAAATGCCGTGCAGATGGTGCAGCGAAGGAGGCGGTGCGCGCGCCGGAAAGCGGTCAGCGCCTCGCGACCGTTCCCTCGGGACAAGGCGATCGACGCCAGGGCGTACGCGCGCATGCCATCCCGGCGCAGCACCTCTTCGGGAACCTGGCGAGCCACGCGCGCAAGGATTTCTTCCGCCCGGTCCATCGTACCCGTCGTCGTGTACGCCGCGGCGAGTTCGCCATATGGGCGTGGATCGTTGGGTGCGATGGAGTCCCACCGCGTGCCTGCCTGGAACGTCTCCAGCATCCGCCGTGCGCCGGCAGGGTTTCCACGGATGACACCCTCCACAACCGCCAACGTCAGCGCATCGAGCGACGAGGCGACTTCCCGAAAGCGCCCCTGGCGCATGTGCAGGTCGGTGGCCACGCCGCGAAAATCCGGATCGGCCTTCGACATGGAATCCACAATCGCGTACGCCCGCTCATAGTCGCCGCGTTCGGCAGCGAGTCGAGCCCGGTGGTACGACACCCTCCAGCCAAGGCTGGTATCCGACGCGATCCAGCTGTCGAGCAGGCTGTCGGCGGCCGCGAACTCGTCCAGGATGATGAGGTTCTGAACGAGGTTATCCAGGTAGAGAGGGAGTCCCGGACGGAGCGCCAGTGCCCGGCGATACATCTCCGCGCCGTCGCGATACCTTCCCGCCGCGCCGTAATAGACTCCCAGGTTGTTGAGCGCGGTCAGGTCGTCCGGCCAGGACGCCAGCAGTCGCTCATACGCCGCCGTCGCCGCCGGCAGGTTGTCTTCTGCCACCATCAGGTAGAAAGCGGTGACATGTGCCGCTTCCCGCGGAGGCATCTGATCTCGAAGCGCGAACGCACGGCGGATCGCGGGGACGGCCCGCGCCGGATCATTGCGGTTATTCCAGATCACGGCAATCCGGCGCCACGCCATCCCGAAATTGGAGTCGAGGGCAACTGCCTGCTCGAGGAACTTGATCGCGTCGGCCGATCGTCCGCCCCCGAAGAGGCGCGTCCCCTCCGAATAGGCGCGCAGGGCCGGAAGGGACCGCGTCGTCACCTGCTCCAGTGGCTGGCTCTCCCGGACCGTCCGGAGCGATTCACCGATCTTCTCCCGCACCTTCCGCGACAGCGCCTCAACCGCGGAGATGAGCCCTCCGGCGTCCGCGGCCGTTTCCCGTTCCGCGAGGAGGGTAACGCTGTCGGCCACCCCCACCAGTCGCGCGGTCAGCACGTAACCCGAGCCCAGTTGGGCCACGTCGCCGACGAGGACGGCCTTCGCCCCCATTCGAATGGCGACGTCGTGAGCCGCCTCCTGGCTCAGGGACTGGCTGGGATCCCGACCCGTGAGGCGCAGCGTCGCCGTGACTTCATTCCCTTCCACCACGCGCAGCACCGGCGACTGCGTCAGGTCGATGCGGAAGGCCTCGGTGATCGATGCCCCGAGCGTCGAGTCGCTGGTGCGGTTGGCGAAGTCGGCCAGGACCAGCATGTCGCGCTCGGCCAGGACGCCGGATGACACGAGCGTGGCGAACGGCCCCACGCCCATCGCCCGGAGGGTCATGAACCCGCCGGCCGCGATCGCGAGGCCGGCCAGGGCCAGCGCGCCACCGCCTAACGCCCCACGCCAGGTGAGCAGGCGGTCCCGCAGGCCGCTCACGTCCGTGCGCCCGCTACCCTGCAACCGCTGGCGTTCGCGCTGTGCCGTCAGCAGCATGATCGGCAGGCCGACCAGCAGCAGGATGGCCGCCATCGGGAGGACCCAGGACGGCAGGCCGAGCTTCCACTCGAGCCACCATGTCACCGCGAGGATGGCAACGGCGGCAGCGACGAACATCGCTGTGACCCGAGCCGGATGCGCCTGGCGCAACGCCGCGCGCGTTCCAGACGACGTGAGGTGCGTGGCGGCGGTCGGCTGCGTGCCGCTCGGCGTCAGCGCGGCATCGAGGTGCGGGATGATTTCGGCGGCGCTCTGCCAGCGATCAGCGGCGCGTTTCTCCAGGCAGCGCATGATGACCGACGCCAGCGCCGGGGGCACACTGGGCCGGTGCACGCTGACCGGTTCCGGCGCCTGCGTGACCTGGGCCATGAGCAGCGCCTGGGGACTACCACCGAGGAATGGCGGGCGGCCCGCCAGCATCTCGTAGCCGACGGCCCCCAGCGCATAGAGGTCGGCGCGATGGTCGACGTGCGGATCGGCCGATGCCTGTTCGGGCGCCATGTACGCCGGCGTGCCTAACGCGACGCCGAGCGAGGTGAGGGAGGATCCGCTTCCCGATTCGCTCACCGCCTTCGCCACGCCGAAGTCGGTGACGAGGGCGTGCCCGCGGCTCACCATCACGTTGTCGGGCTTGATGTCGCGATGGACCACGCCCTGCTCGTGCGCGTAGGCGAGGGCGTCGGTGATCTCGCGCAGGAGGCGCACGGCCTCCGGCACCGGCAGCTCACCGCGCGCGAGCTTCGCGCGAAGCGACTCTCCCTCGATGTACGGCATCACGTACCACAGCAGGTCGCCCGATGCGCTCGCGCTGAGGAGGGGAACGACGTGCGGGTGCTGGAGCCGGGCGGCGAGCTGGATCTCGCGCCGGAAGCGGTCCTGGTTGACCGCCGCGGCCATCTCCGGCGGCAGGACCTTGATGACGACTTTTCGCGTCAGCGCGAGGTCTTCGGCCAGGAAGACCCGGCTCATGCCACCGCCGCCAAGTTCGCGCTCGATGCGGAAGCCGGTTCCCAGTGCTTCCGATAGCCGTTGCGCGAAATCCGTCACCAATTCTCTCCGGGTGGACTGGGGTCAAAGGTACGGTTCCGGAAGCGCCTGTCGCCAGTTGGAAGCGAAGGCAGGCGACTCAACCATCCCCCGAGTCGCAGTCGGGCGGCCGTGAATCTGATCCTGGCGTGGGGGCCGGCCGACCTCACACGATGGCGCTCGGCTGGCCGCCGGTGTGCCAGAAGACCACCGGGTCGAGGGAGTCGAACTCCCCCCGACGGGCGCGGTGGATCAACCCGGCCATCGCCTTCGCGGTGTACCAGTGATCCGTGAGCAGCGCCTCGAAGCGCGCGGCCAGCTCCTGCGCCACGCGCGACTCGTCGGTGGGCTCGCCGTACCCGCCGCCCACGAACGTGTCGTCCACTTCGCACCGTGCCGGCCCACCTAACGATCCGACCGGAATGCCGAGGGAGGTTTCCACGCCCGAGACGAGTCGCAGCACCACGTTCCGGATCTCGCCGGCCGGGTCGTCCGCGCTCACGCCGATGACGCGCGTCCCGGGCGAATACAGCGCGCAGCCGGCGATGAGTCCCGCCTGGGTTCCACCCGACGACGTGGCGTGGACGATGACCCCCGGGCGTACGCCCTGGCTCACCAGCTCGCCCACACCGCGGGCGATCGCCATCGCCCCGAGCGCCGTCGACGCGCCGAGCGGGATGACGGACGGGTTCCTGCCTGACGAGCGCAGCTCGGCCGCGACCTGGTTCATCGCCGGCGCCCGCTCCGTGCGCGACGACACGTACGTCACCTGCGCGCCGTACATCGACACGAGGAACGCGTTGCCGGCGGGCCGTTCGGGCTTTGCCCCGTTGGCCACGATGTGGCAGGCGAGACCGAGCTGCGCCGCGACGGCGGCCGTGGCGCGGCAATGATTCGACTGCACGCCCCCGCAGGTGATGAGCGTGTCGGCTCCTTTCTCGAGTGCTTCGGCGGCGACGAGCGTCAGCTTCCGCACCTTGTTGCCGCCGAAGCCGAAGGGGATCGCGTCGTCGCGCTTGGCGAGGAGTTCCGCTTTCATGCCGAGCGCATCGCGCAACCGCGGCAGTGCATCGACGGGTGAGGGAAGGTGGCCGAGTGGAAGCGACGGGAGTGATTCGAGTCGCTCGCGCGCGCCCTGGAGGTCGGGCATGACTGACAGTTGAGAGTTGTGAGTTGAGAGTAGAGAGCGGAAAGAGGGAAAGTGCTGGCCGTTGAACCATCACGTTATCCGCTCCCGACGCTCAACTGTCAACTTTCAACCGTGTGATGGTTGCGAAGCCCGGAAGGGGATGGTATTACGTGACTTCCGCGAGTGTCATCCATGGGGCCGGATGTCCCGATGCCCCATTCCCGATTCCCTATTCCCGATGACCGCTCCTGAGTCTCGCTCCGGGCTGGACCCGTGGAAACAAGCGGAACTCCCCGAGCCGCCACGCCCGAAAGGATTGCAGTGGATGGGTGTCGTGGGCCCGGGTGTCATCGTGCTCGGCGCCTCGATAGGCAGCGGCGAGTACCTGCTCGGACCCGCGAACTTCGTGCGGTACGGGTTGACGCTGCTGTGGGTGACGAGCGTGGCTGTGCTCCTGCAGACCAACTTCAACGCCGAGTTGATGCGGTATACAATGGCGACCGGTGAGCCGGCGAACACCGGGTTCATGCGGACGAAGCCGCATTCGACATTCTGGGCGGTGATCTACTCGCTGCTGTATTTCCTGCAGGTGGGCTGGCCCGCGTGGGCCGGTGCCGCGTCCGGTGCGTTCTTCTTCCTCGCGACCAGGCGGGTCGCGACTGCCGAAGACGCGAACGTCGTGTACATGATCGGTGTCGCGACGTTCCTGGTCTGCGTCGCCGTTCTCCTGTTCGGGCGGCGGATCGAACGGACGCTCGAGATCCTGAACTGGATCCTCGTGGTCGCGATCCTCGGCAGCTTCCTGGTGCTGGCGCTGATCTTCGTGGCTCCGGACACGTGGATCGCTGCGGCGACCGGGTTCTTCGGATTTGCGCCGTCGACCGGTCGGTTCCTGTTCCTGCCCGCGGGTGCGGACTACTTCCTGATCGGCGCGTTCGCCGGTTTCTGCGGGGCGGGGGGCGTCATCAACCTGACGCTGTCGAACTGGGCGCGCGACAAGGGATACGGGATGGGTGGCGTGGCGGGCTACATTCCGGCGGCGGTGGGCGGGAAGAAGGTGAACCTGGCGCACACCGGGTTCACGTTCGTGCCTGACGAGAAGGGGATGGAGCGCTGGCGCGGCTGGTGGCGTGTGGTGAAGGCGGACCAGTGGGTCATCTATTTCTTTGGCGCCTTGCTCGGGATGGCACTTCCCGCGGTGCTGTACGTGACGTTTCTCGAACCGGGGACTGATATCCGGGGCTACGGGATCGCGGCGGCGCTGGCGAGCAAGATGGCCGAGCGACTGCCGCTCGCGGGCGGGGTAGTGGCGTTCCTCGGGGCGTGGATCCTGTTCAAGACCCAGCTGGACGTCATGGAGGCGATGGTCCGGGCGGTGACGGACATCCTGTGGACGGGGAGCAAGCGGATCCGTGCCTGGCGGGGCGGGGACGTGCGGGCGATCTACTACGCGCTGTTAGGCATCGTGGTGGTGTGGGGGCTGATCGCGCTTCGAATGGCACAGCCCATCCTGCTGCTTCAGATCTCGGCGAACATCGCGGGGCTGACGTTCGTGATCGCGGGGGTGCACTTGTACTACGTGAACACGCGGCTGTTGCCGGCTGCGGTAAGGCCGGGGGTGTGGCCGAGGGTGGGGTTG
>DAIUET010000055.1:0-13246 GCA_036845045.1 Gemmatimonadaceae bacterium
GTGGATGCCTGCGACTTCTGCCGCATGACCGTCAGCGACACGCGGTTCGGCGGTGAGATCGAGTCGAGGACGGGGCGTATTCACACGTTCGACGCCGTCGAATGCCTGGCGTCCTTCCACCTCGATGCCAGCGAGCGTGACGACGTCAAACGCGCCTGGGTCAGTGACTTCGAGACCGGCCGCCTCGTTCCGGTCGACAGTGCCCTCTTCGTGCAGGATGGCCGGCTGAAAAGCCCCATGGGACGCAATATCGTGGCGTTCGCGCCGGGTGACCCAGGCCGCCTGACGAGTGAGTACGGCGGCCAGACGCTCACCTGGAACGACGTACTGGCGCTGTTCCGTCGTCGCGGTCTCGAGCCGGGAGCTGCGCGCGATACCGTGGCCGACACAACGAGTCATTCGCGTTGAGACGGTCGGTTCTCCTGGTCGTGCTTGTTCCAGGCGTCGTTGCCGCCCAAGCGGTGCCGGGGCGGGAGATCGTCGTCGACCCACGCGGCCCCGTCTTCACCGTAACGTCCGCGCTGGCGCAGGCCCGTGACGGTGACCGGCTGGTCATCAGGGCGGGCGTCTACCGCGAGCCGACGCTGACCGTCGGCCGCTCCGTGACGATTGCCGGAGACTCCGGCGCCGTCCTCGACGGAGGGGGAGAGCGGGCGATCATGCGCATCACCGCCGGTGGCGTCGTGATACGGGGGCTCACGTTCCGCAATACCGGCACGAGCCAGCTCGACGAACGGGCGGCGCTGCTCGTGAATGACGCCTCCGGCTGCGTGATCGAGCGAAACACGTTTCAGGAGACCTTCTTCGGCATCTACCTGCAGCGCGTCAGCGACTGCACCGTCGCCGGCAACGTCCTGGAAGGCGCCACGCGACGGCAGATGCTCGGGGGAAACGGCATTCACGTCTGGCAGAGTGACAGCGTTCGCGTGGCCGACAACCGCGTACGCGGCCACCGCGACGGCATCTACTTCGAGTTCGTCACCAACGGCGCCGTGGCCCGCAACCTGAGCGAGCGCAACCAGCGCTATGGCCTCCACTTCATGTTCTCCGACGATTGCACCTATGACGAGAACACCTTCCAGCATAACGAGTCCGGAGTCGCGGTGATGTATACGCGCCGGGTGAGGATGCGGGGCAATACCTTTGCCCGGAACTGGGGGAGCGCGGCCTACGGACTGCTGCTCAAGGACATCTCCGACAGCCGGATCCTCGGGAACCGCTTCATCGAGAACACCGTCGGGCTGTACCTCGAGGGCGCCGACCGCAACGTGGTCTCGGAGAACACGTTCCAGTCGAATGGATGGGGACTGCGGCTGCTGGCCAATGCCCAGGAGAACTTGATCACCGACAATGTCTTCGTCGGCAACTCGTTCGACGTGGGCACCAACTCGCGGCAGAATTTCAGCACCTTCAGCGGCAACTACTGGGACCGGTATCGAGGCTACGACCTCGACCGCGACGGCTATGGCGACGTACCGCACGCGCCGGTCCGGCTGTTCGCGCTCGTCGTGGAGCAGACCCCGGCGTCACTGATCCTGTTGCGGAGCGCGATGGTGGACCTGCTCGACCTGGCCGAGCGGGTGCTGCCGATGCTCACGCCCCAGACCCTGATTGACGACCGTCCCCGGATGCGGACCCCGGTCAGCGGAGGTCGGGCCGCCGGCGGAACGGGTGTTCAGCTTTCCCCGGTTCGCACGCCGTGATCAGCGCGCGCAACGTCCGGAAGCGATTCGGCCGGCTTCCCGTCCTCAACGGCGTCGACCTCGATGTCGCCCGGGGCTCGATTACCGCCATCGTCGGACCTAACGCCTCGGGAAAGACCACCTTCAACCGCATCGTCCTGGGGCTCGTCAGGCCCGATGCCGGCGAGGTGGTGTTCGACGGGCAGCCGCTCAACGGCACCGCCGCCTACCGGGAGCGGATCGGGTACATGCCCCAGATCGCCCGGTATCCCGAGAACCTCAGTGGCCGCGATGTCATGTCGCTGCTGCGCAACGTGCGCGGCGACCAGGTGCCGAGGGACGAGGAGCTGATCGAGCTGTTCCAGCTGGGACCGGTCCTCGACAAGCCCCTGCGCCTGCTGTCCGGCGGCATGCGGCAGCGGGTCAACGCCGCGCTCGCGTTCCTGTTCCGCGCTGACCTCCTCATCCTCGACGAGCCGACGGCCGGCCTGGATCCGATTTCGGCCGGCACGCTGAAGGACAAGATGGAGCGCGAGCGCGCTGCCGGTCGCACGCTGATCGTGACGTCACACGTGCTGAGTGAGCTGGACCAGATCGCCGATCGAATCGCGTTCCTGCTGGATGGTGTGGTGCGGTTCAGTGGATCGCGCGACGACCTGCTGGCGGCGACGGCGGAGTCCACGCTCGAACGCGCGGTCGCCAGCCTCATGAGGAGCACGGCCGCGGAGACTCCCTCGTGAGCACGATTCTCAAGGTCGTCAGGTACGAGCTGCAGAACGTGATGCGGAACCGTTGGGTGATCGCCTACGCGCTCTTCTTCCTCGTCACCACGGAGCTGCTGCTTCGCCTGGGCGGA
Source organism: Gemmatimonadaceae bacterium (assembly GCA_036845045.1). Taxonomy (GTDB): domain Bacteria; phylum Gemmatimonadota; class Gemmatimonadetes; order Gemmatimonadales; family Gemmatimonadaceae; genus JABWBJ01. Next base: position 2,539 of record DAIUET010000055.1, read on the forward strand.
AGCACGCCACGCGCGCTCCTCAGCCTGCTCAACATCGTGCTGCTGTTCATTCCGCTGGTGACCGTCGTCTTCGGCACGATCTACTGGCAGGCGTCACGCGAGTTCACCGAGCTGCTGCTGGCGCAACCGGTCCAGAGGGGGGCGCTCTTTCACGGCCTGTTTGCCGGCCTGGTGCTCCCGCTCTCGGTCGCCTACGCGATCGGCGTATCGCTGCCGCTCATCTGGCACCGTGGCCTCACGACCGAATCGATGCCGATGCTGGCGTTGATGCTGGTGGCCGGCGTGGCCCTGACGGCCGTGTTCGGCGCAATCGCCACGCTCATCGCCGGCGTGGTGGACGACCGCTTGCGCGCGTTAGGCGTCGCGCTGGGGGCCTGGGCACTCATGACGCTGGCCTGGGACGGCGTCATCCTGTGGGTCACGGTGGCGTTCGCCGCCTGGCCGCTCGAGCGGCCCCTGCTGGTGATGACCTTCCTCAACCCGGTGGACCTGGCGCGCGTCCTCCTGGTGCTGCGCCTCGATGTTGCGGCGATGATGGGGTACACTGGTGCGGTTTTCGATCGCTTCCTGGGCGGCTGGACCGGGACCGTGGCTTCGGTCGCCGGCCTGGCACTGTGGGCCCTGGTACCGGGCCTCTTCGCCCTGCGTGCGTTCAAGACAAGGGACTTCTGATGGGAGATGGGAGATGGGAGATGGGAGATGGGAGACGACAATACATCGACTGGAGATCCGAATGACATTCATGAGAACTCTACTGACCGTGCTTGGAACCACCGTGTTCGCTGCCTGCGGCGGTGGCGGCGACCAGAAGCCGGCGGACACCCAGCCGGCGACGCCCACGCCGGCCGCCACGCCTGGCAGTCCGTTGACGCCCGCTGCCGGCGGAAAGGTCATCGTCATCGCAATGACCACGGACGCTGCGGGAAACAACAAGTTCACGCCGAACGACTTCGAGGCACACCAGGGCGACGTGATGCGATTCACCCTCGAAACCGGTGTGCATAACGTGAACTTTCTCGCCGACTCGAACCGGACGCTGACGTCCCCGCCTGCCGTCAGCCCGCTGCTGCAGCTCCCGGGCCAGACCTACGATATCGCCGTGGATTTCCCGCCGGGGCGTTACTTCTTCCAGTGCGACCCGCATGCGCTGCTGGGGATGGTCGGCTACGTCAAGGTCGAAGAACGGGAACGGTAGAACCCGGCGTAAGCGACGGTCGGGCGCTGGACCCGACCGTTGCGCCCTCCCTCACGTCGCCGGCCTGACGATGAGGGAGCAGCAGGTCAGTCCCCCCTCCGCCTTCGCCAGTTCACTCGCCGGCACCGGCACCAGCTCGGAACCCGTTACGCGCGCCAGGGCGGCGTTGGTCCGCGCAAATGCCTCGGCGACGATGGTCGTTCCGCCTAACCACAGCACGTTGGCCGCGAAGGGTTCGCGCGAATCCGCCGGTACGACGTCCCAGCCCGGCACCAGCGCGGGGTCGAACCACGACGGGTTCACGACCACCGTGCGGTCGCCGGCGCGGGTGATCGCCGACTTGAGGTGCAGGCAACCGCGCACGGGGGCCGCGCGCACCGTATAGCCTGACGGCGAGAGGATCGCGCGGAGCTGTTGCATGCCCGACAGGTTGGAGCGGGCGGTCAACCCGACCAGCACGTCACGGTCGAGGACGAGGACGTCACCGCCGTCGAGCGTGGCCGGCGCTTCGATCGCCGCGATACGCCGATGGTGCTCCAGCGCCGCGCGCACCGACTCGACTTCGCCGCGCCGGCTCTCCGCCCCAGGTCGCGTCGTAACCGCGACGTCGTCGAACACGATGGCGGTGTCCTCCAGGAAGACGGAGTCGGGCGACTCGTCCAGCGCCGGGAGGCGGGTGACCTCCACGCCGGCCCCCCGCAGCGCTGCCTCGTATCGTTCATGCTGCTCGCGGGCGAGGTCCACGTCGATCGGTTCGCGCGCGAGGTGTGTCAGCTCGCAACGCGTGATGGACGACGGAACCGCTCTCGTGAAAGCGATCATGGCTTCCTGGATGGATTTTGCTGCCGGACCCGGCCGCCTGAGAATCGCCTCGCTTGCGCAACGGCGCCACAGCCCGTCGCCTGAAACCGGCCCGCAGAGTTACTCCTCAGGGCGGACGTTCTACAGCAAACGCCAGGCGGGCCATCACAAGACCAAACCATTTTCGGGGAAATGGCGTCCATTTCATGGCAGCGCAGGACGCCAGATCTGTGGTCCCCTCCCCTCCGACGCCCACCATGAACCGCGTGCTTCGATCGCTGACCCCTTTCCTTCTTCTGATCGCGGTGCGTGCCCCGGCGCAGGGCCCGTCGCAAGCGCCGGCCAACGCCGCAACCAGTGGTCATACGGTCCCGGTTCCCTCGGCACGCGCGGCGCGCCGCAGCGCGCCGATCTCCCTGGACGGGCGGCTGGACGACGCGGCGTGGCAGGCGGCGATGCCGGTCACCGAATTCACCCAGATCGATCCCAACGAGGGCCAGCCCGGATCGCAACGCACCGAGATGCGGTTCCTCTTCGACGAAGGCGCATTGTACGTGGGCGCCAGAATGTACGACACGGAGGGCCGGGCCGGCGTGCGGACGTCCCTCGTCAGGCGCGATGCCTCATTCAATTCCGATTACATGGAAGTCGTGATCGATGGCTTTCACGACCACCTTGGCCGCGCCTTCTTCCAGGTCAACCCGTCGGGCTCGAAGTTCGACATGCTCGGCATCGGCAGCTCGTGTTGCGACGAAGGATGGGATCCGATCTGGGAAGCGGCGACGCGCATCGACGACGACGGCTGGTCGGCCGAGATCCGCATTCCGCTGTCGCAACTCCGCTTCTCGAACGCACCGGTTCAGACCTGGGGCCTGCAGCTGCGGCGCTGGATCCAGCGACGGAACGAACTCCAGCAGTGGGCCTTCTGGCGGAAGAACGAGTCCGGCGGTCCGAACCGGTTTGGTCACCTGGAGGGACTCGAGTTCGGGGAGCGCTCGGGCCGCCAGCTCGAGCTGCTCCCCTACGTAGCGGCCAAGACGCAGAATCTGAGCGTGCCGAACGGCGACCCGTTCAATGGGGGCAACGTCCAGTCAGCGCGCCTGGGCCTCGACCTGAAGTACAACCTCAGCTCGAACTTCACGCTCGACGCCACGTTCAATCCGGACTTCGGTCAGGTGGAGGCGGATCCGGCGGTCGTGAACCTGACGGCTTTTGAAACGTCCTTCCCGGAGAAGCGCCCGTTTTTCATCGCCAGTTCGGGTGTCTTCAGCTTCGGCGGGTTCAGTTGCTACTTCTGCAGTAACGTCTCGTCGCTGAGCGCCTTCTACACGCGCCGGATCGGTCGTTCACCGCAGGGTGCCGACCTTGCGCATGGCGCCGGCACCTACGCCGATGTCCCCGAGGCGACGACGATCCTGGGCGCCGCGAAGATTACGGGCCGGACTAGCAACGGCCTGACCATCGGCGTGCTGAATGCCGTCACGAATCGTGAGACTGCCCGTGTGCGCCCGGAATCGGGCACGGACCTGAACCAGGTCGTGGAGCCGCTGACGAACTACTTCGTCGGCCGGGTGAAGAAGGACCTGATGCGTGGCAACCTGGTGCTCGGCGGCATCGCCACGTCGGTGCTGCGCGACATGGACCCCGTGTTCGAGCCGCGCCTGACGAGGCACGCGGAGCTGATCGGCACCGACGTGCGCTACACCTTCAAGGAGCGCAACTACTCGCTGACCGGGAACTTCGCGATCACCAACATCGAGGGCGATCCGGCCGTGATCTCGGCCCGGCAGCGGGCGGCCGCACGGTACTTCCAGCGCCCCGACCGGAAGCCGGGCAGCGACGGCTTCTTCACCGACCAGCTCGATCCGAACGCGACGTCGATGCGTGGCGGCGGGGCGTACATGCGGCTCGCCAAGGACGCGGGGAACTGGCTGTGGGAGACCGCGGTCAACGTGCGCACGCCGGGCTTCGAGGCCAACGACCTCGCCTTCCTCACCCGGGCGGACTACGTCTGGTACAACGCCAACATCTTCCGATCCTTCACCAAGCCGACCGCCTGGTATCGCGACCTGGCGCTGATCGCGGGCGGACAGGAGCAGCAGAACTTCGACGGCGACATCACCGACCGGCAGCTGCATTTCTTCGTCGGCATGACGGCGCGGAATTTCTGGAACTTCAACACGTTCTACCTCTACCGGCCCGACCTGCTCGACGACCGGCTCCTGCGCGGTGGCCCGGTCGTCGAGAAGCCCGGCGTCGACGTGATCGGCATGAACATGAACAGCGATTCGCGGGGGCGGATCATCTTTCACAGCTTCGGCGAGTACGCGAAGAATCGTCTGGGCGGCTGGGGGAAGAACATCGGCGCCGGCATCACGTGGCGGCCGGCGCCTAACGCGACGCTGACGCTCGGCCCGGGCTGGAACGACTCCCGATCCATGCTGCAGTATGTCCGCCGGTTCGAGGACCCGACCAACACGGCGTTCTACGGGGCGCGCTACGTGCTCGCCTCGATCGACCAGAAGCAGCTGAGCCTCGAGACCCGGTTGAGCTGGACATTCTCGCCGACCACGTCCCTGGAGCTCTTCGCCCAGCCGCTCCTGGCCAGCGGCGATTACTTCGACTTCAAGGAGTACGATGCGCCCCGGAGCGGCGACGTGAGCATCTTCGGCCGCGACCGCGGCACGATCACCGAGGCACCGTCCACGAGTCCCGGTGCACCCTCGAACATCACGATCGATCCGGATGGCAGCGGACCGGCCGCGCCACTGCAATTCGCGAATCCAGACTTCAATTTCCGCTCGCTCCGCGGCAACGCCGTGTTCCGATGGGAGTTCAAGCCCGGTTCGGTCATGTACGTCGCGTGGGCGCACTCACGGTCGGCCTCGCTCTCGGTCGGCGATTTCCGCTTCAGCCGCGACTTCAGCGGCATGTTCGAAAACGTCCCCGACAACGTCTTCCTGGTGAAAGCGAGCTTCTGGATTCCGAAATAGGCGGGTCGACAGCGCGAGCATTTGAGAACGAAAGACCCCCGGGTTACCCCGGGGGTCTGGCGTTCCCGCTCCAGCACGAAGGCGAAAGAGCAGGCGCTGTAACAGAGACGACCACGGGCCATCCGCCGCCACCACGATTCACGGCGAAATCAGTGGCCCAGGCGCGTGAAAGTGGCACTTTTGTCACGCCCCTGGTCCTCGACGAGAAATGGAGTGCGATCCGGGAATCGCGCGATGAGTTCGGCGTTTTTCGCCCCGAGGTCGCGTGCCACCAGGATCCGCCCGTTGAACCCGTCGCCGTTGAACTGGTACAGGCGGTCGATCTGGTTGTCGAACCGTGATTCCTCGCGCGAGAACAGCAGGACCCTGCCGTGTGCACGCGCCAGGCTGTCGGCAGCGAGCAGCGTGTTCCATCTCCCTGGCGCGAAGCGAGCGTAATCCGAGTACCATGGCCGATGGCCGTCGCCGGGGGGCCACGGGTACGCCACGACCGCGTGTGAAATCAGTACCGCGCCGACCAGACCGATCGCCAGCTGCGGCCATCGAGCGTGAATCACCAGGAGCATCGACGCCAGAGCGATCATCACGAACGGAAGCAGCTCGGCGTATTGGCGCAGGTTGGCGCTCCAGTAAAAGACGAGCGCGACCGGTAGAATCGAGAATGCCGCGACCAGTCCCCAGCGGATCCTGAACCCGGCGGCCACCGCCACCGCGGCGATCGGCACCAGTAATCCGACGGGAACAAAGGTGGTGTTCACGCCGATCAGCCGGCGCACCAGATTCCGCAGGCCCTGCGCGGGACCATGGTACCACGCGTTCAGCGCCCAATCGAGGTTTTCATCGAGGACACGGAATCCGCGCTGGCCAAACCCCAGTCGGTACAGGCCTGGGTGCATGACGTCGTGCCCCAACGCGATGGGCTCGCCGAACACGGCGAGGTTGTAGCGGATGAACAACCACGCTGGAAGCAGCCCGCCGATCGCCACGCAGCCCGCAAGGAGAAACACGGCCCTCGGCTCACGGGTCCAGGTGCGGGCCAGCAGCCATATGCCGATCGAGAGGCCTAACGCGACACCGGTCAGCGGCCGTACCGTGACTACAAAGCCAAGGAGCATGCCGGCGGCGATCCAGGACGCCGAGCGTCGCCAGCCCCGGTGGTCGAGTCCCACCAGCAGAAACCAGGTGGCGCCGAGCAGGCCGGCAATTCCAGCCCCGGCGGACATGTAGCCGGCATGGTTCCACAGGAACACCTGCGAAGTCGCCAGCAGGAGCGCCGCGATCGCCCCCACGCGCGGCCCTTTGAGCCGCGAGCCGATGAGGTACGTGAGCGCCACGCTGACCGTGCCCAGGATCACGATCGCCCACCACTCCAGCCCGACATAGCGAAATACCGCGAGCAATGCGGGCCATCCCGGCGGATACATCCCGTACATGTGGCCATTCAGGAAGTCGACCTTCCGCATCCGGAAGAACGGCGCGATGTCGGGATCCATCGGCCACGCCACCCGCGGGAACTGCATCCACCGGGACTGGGCGAGGAATACGGATTCGTCCGAGTTGATCGCCAGGTGCTGAACCGCCAGCTGGTGCACCATCGCGTGAATGCCCAACGCAGCCAGGAGAAACACGGCGGCGTGCCACGGCCTGGGGGACCAGTTCTCCGCCCACTTCCCGGTCGCCTCGGAACGCATGAGCGGAAGCAGCGCCAGCACCACGGCCCAGCCGATCAGGGTAGCTTCCGACGTCACGAGCAGGACCTGGCGTGGTTCCTCACCGCCGAGAAAGACGCTGGCAACGACCGGACCCATGCTGATGACGAATGCGACTGCCAACGCTGTCCGGAGTGGCCGGGACGCCAGGATCTCGCGCCGGTTCCACCAGGCGAGGGCGGCAACGACCGCCACGTGCAGGGCAAGCAGGACCCGGGCCCGGAGCGGCAGTAGCGTCACGCCCTCCAGGGTGAGGACGATCAGGGCGACCAGGCCAAGCGCGCGAAAAAGTGGCATTCGTGCCGTGTGCGGACGGGAAGGAGATCCGGGAAGCGCGCAACATAGTGCCGTGAACCCCCGCACCCTGCAACAGGAAACGGCGGGAGCTTTCGCCCCCGCCGCCCTGTGGCCTGTGGCCTGTGGCCTGTGGCCTTACTGCACGGCGTTGATCATGTCGAAGATCGGCAGGTACATCGCGACGACCATGCCGCCAACGATGACACCGAGGAACACGATCATGATCGGCTCGAGGAGTGAGAGCAGGCCGCTGACGGCCGCGTCGACTTCCTCATCGTAGAAGTCGGCGATCTTCGAGAGCATCTCATCCAGTCCGCCCGTCTGCTCACCCACCGCGATCATCGAGATCACCATGGGCGGGAACACGGCCGACTTCTGCAGCGGCGCCGCGATGGTGTCGCCGCCGGCGATACTGGCCCGCGACTGCATGATCGCGTCCTGGATCACGCGGTTGCCGGCGGTCTTGGCGGTGATCTCGAGGCCGTCGAGAATGCTGACGCCGGAGCTGATCAGCGTGCCTAACGTCCGGGTGAAGCGCGAGACGGCGCTTTTGCGGAGCACGTCACCCAGCACCGGGAACCGGAGCAGCATGCGGTCGATGTTGAGCTTGCCCCCCGAGGTGGCGTAGTAGCGCCGGAACAGCCACACGCCCAGGCCGACGGAGCCAACCACCGCCCACCAGTACCCGCGCAGAAAGTCGGAGGCGCCGATGACGACGCGCGTCGGGAACGGCAGGGCCATGCCGACGCCCGAGAACATGTTCTCGAAGACCGGGATCACGAAGATCAGCAGCACCGAGATGGCGATGACCGCCACGCTCATGATCACGGCGGGGTAGATCATCGCGCCCTTCACCTTCCGGACGAGGGCGTCGTTCTTTTCCATGAACGTCGCCAGGCGCATGAGGATCGTGTCCAGGATACCGCCGGCCTCGCCCGCGGCGACCATGTTCACGTACAGCTCACTGAACGCCTTGGGGTGCTTGCCCAGTGCGTCCGCCACGGTGTGTCCCGACTCGACGTCGAAGACGATGTCGCGCGTGGTCGTGGCCAGCACCTTGTTCTCGGTCTGCTTGGCCAGGATATCGAGCGCCTGCACCAGCGGGAGACCGGCGTTGATCATCGTCGAGAACTGGCGCGTGAAGATGACGATGTCCCGCATCTTGATGCCGCCCTTGATCTTCTTGGGCTTGGCGTTCTCGTCGACCTTGACGACGGTCATCCGCTGCCGGCGGAGCTGCGCGACGACGTCCTGCGCAGTCGCGGCTTCGACGGTGGCGGTCCTCAACTCTCCGGCCGCCGTCCTGGCGGTGTACGTAAAGGCTGGCATCTAGGAACCGATGTGGGATGTGGGATGTGAGATGTGGGAGGTACCGATCAGGTCTGAGTCCGTGGATTTCGGATGTGAGTCCTCTCACATCCCACCTCCCACATCCACTGTGGGGCTATGTCCGACGTGCTCGTGCACTCATCGCTTGCCACCCACGGCCTGCAAGGGCCGCCGCTCGTTCTCGTCCTCCTGCGGCGAACGGCCGATCATGCGGAGGAACTCGTTCGGATCGCTCGACACGCGCAGGCACTCGTCCTCGGTGACCTCGCGCGAGACGTAGAGCTGGTACAGCGCATCGTTCAGCGTCTGCATCCCGAACTTCTTGCCGGACTGCATCATCGAGTAGATCTGGTGCACCTTGTCGTCGCGGATCAGCGCGCGCATGGCCGGCGTGATGACCAGGATCTCGGCCGCCATGACGCGGCCGCGGCCGCGGGCGCGCGGGAGCAGCGTCTGTGTCACGATGCCCTCGAGCACGAAGGCGAGCTGGGCCCGTACCTGCGACTGCTGGTGGCTCGGGAAGACGTCGATGATGCGGTTGATGGCTTCCGCCGCCGAGTTGGTGTGCAGCGTGGCGAAGACGAGGTGACCGGTTTCAGCGATGGTGAGCGCCGCCTGGATCGTTTCCAGGTCGCGCATTTCGCCGATGAGGATGACGTCCGGGTCTTCGCGCAACGCGTATTTGAGCGCATTGGAGAAGCTGTGGGTGTCGCTCCCCACTTCCCGCTGGTTCACGATGCAACTGTGGTGTCGATGGATGAACTCGATCGGGTCTTCAACCGTGATGATGTGTCCCTTCCGCTCGCGATTCACCTTGTCGATCATGGCCGCCAGCGTGGTGGACTTGCCTGAACCGGTCGGCCCGGTCACGAGGACCAGGCCGCGCGGCTTCTCCGCCATCTTCGACACGACGGCGGGCAGGCCGAGGTCCTGGAAGGTGCGGATGTTGAACGGGATCTGGCGGATCGCCATCGACACGCAGCCGCGCTGCTTGAAGCAGTTGCCGCGGAACCGCGCCAGGTTCTGGATGCCGAACGAGAAGTCCAGCTCATCGTCCATCTCGAACCGCTTCTTCTGGTTCTCGGTCAGTACCGAGTAGGCCAGTTGCAGCGTGTCCTTCGGCGAGAGGATGGTCTCGATGTTCGAGTTGACGATGTCGCCGTCCACACGGAGCTTGGCGCGTTCGCCGGCCGTGATGTGAAGGTCGGAGGCATCGCGCTCGATCATTTCCTCGAGCAATGAGCGCAAGCTGACGGCTGCCCCTCCTGAAGGGGCGCTTGGCGCGGGAGCAGTGGCAGTCGTCGGCTGGGACATCAGTCTTCTGGCGTGTGGTATGGCAGCGATGAGCGACTGGCGATCAGCGATGATCAACCCCCACGCGACAGCACGTCTCGCGGGGTCAGCCACTGTTGAGACGGACCAACAGGACCGGCGGTCACGGGGCTGAGGTCAGCGGTCAGAGGTCTGAGGACGTGCGCGCACCTCTGACGTCGAGTCTCTGACCTCTGACCTGTCTTGGTGCTGGTCATCACTATGCGGACGTCTCACGAATCACCTGCTCGAGCGGCACGATCCCCTTCATTACCTTGAGCCAGCCATCCATGCGCAGCGTGAGCATCCCGCCCTGCACTGCCGCGTCCTTGATCTCCTGGCCGGACGCATTGTGCAGGATGTGGCGGCGGAGGTCCGCCGTCATGGACATCACTTCATAGAGTCCCTGGCGTCCCTTCATGCCCATGCCATTGCAGTCGTCGCAGCCGCGACCCTTGAAGAAGGGGAGCTCACCAATGGTCGTGTCGAGCGACACGTTCCTGAGCATGGGCGCGGCTTCCGGTGACGCCTTGGCGATGGCGTTCTCCAGGGCCTCCATCGTGAACCGCAGCGAGCCGAGGGTGGTATCGCGTGACACCTTGGCGCCGGCGAGTTCCTCCTCGGTGGGCTCGTGTTTCTGCTTGCAGCGCGGGCAGATCCGCCTGACGAGCCGCTGCGCCACCACCAGGTTCAGCGCGCTGGCGACGTTGAAGGGCTCGAGCCCCATGTCCAGCAGTCGGGTCACCGTTTCCGGCGCCGAGTTGGTGTGCAGCGTGGACAGCACCAGGTGACCGGTGAGCGCCGCCTTGATGGCGATGCCGCCGGTTTCCAGGTCGCGGATTTCGCCCACCATGATGATGTTCGGGTCCTGGCGCAGGAACGCCTTCAGCGCGGCGGCGAACGTCATGCCGATGTCGGTGCGCACCTGGACCTGGTTGATCCCGAAGAGGTTGTACTCGACGGGGTCCTCGGCGGTCATGATGTTCGTGTCGCCCGTGTTGATCTTCGACAGGGCGCTGTAGAGCGTCGTCGTCTTCCCCGAGCCGGTGGGGCCGGTGACGAGCACCATCCCG
>DAIUET010000056.1:0-13103 GCA_036845045.1 Gemmatimonadaceae bacterium
ACGCTGCTGGACCTGGTGCCGCTGATCCCGGAGGAACACCGGGACCATTATCGCATGATGGTCCGCACGCCTCCGCCGGCGCGGCCGCGGCTGGAGGACAGGTGAGCCACGCGGGGCGCCGGGATGGGCACCGTTAGGCGCGCGGTCGCGCTGGCGATCGCGCTGGCCGCCGGAGTCGTAGCGGTGGCGTGGGCGCACGCGACGCTCGTCCGCGCCGAGCCGGCTGTCGACGCGCGCGTCAGCCGGCCGCCGGTGACGCTGCTGCTCGAATTCAGCGAAGCGGTCGTGGCGCGGACCTCCCGGGTGGAGCTCGTTGCGCCGGACTCGCAGCGCTTGTCACTGGCACCGCGCGGCGACACGGCGAACGCACGGGTGCTCCTCGCCGAGGTTCCGCCGCTTCCAGCGTCGGGGCGTTATCGCGTGGAATGGCGCCTGGTCGGTCCCGATGGTCACGCGGTCTCGGGCCGTTACTGGTTTACGGTGGATTCCATTCCCGTCGTGGCGCTGATCGACTCCATGCCATCGGCGCAGGCAACTGACGCGGCCGAGCTGCACGAGCCACCGGCCGATTCGTTCTTTCAGCAGGTGGTTCGCTTCCTGTCCTTCCTGGCCATGGTGACCGTGATCGGCTCGATCGCGTTCGCCCTGTTCGTGCTGCCCGCCGCCACGCGCTCAGGTCGAGAGCCATTCACGCGTTTTGGACTGCTCACCGACCGCCGGTTGCGATCGCTGGGCATCGCCGGCGCCTGGCTACTGCTGGCGACTGCGGTCGTGCGCCTGACGAGTCACGGCGTCGTGCTGAGCGGCTCGCTCGGCGCCCTGCGGATTGGCGACCTCGCTGACCTGCTCATTGGCTCCACCTTCGGTCGCGGTTGGCTGCTCGTTGTGGTGTCGTCGATCGTTCTCCTGCTCGGTCTTCGGCCGCAGGCTCCGCGCTGGGGTGCGCTGGTGGGAGGCGCCGCCGCGCTGGCGATTTCCGCGTCCTTCCTCGGACATCCCGCCGCCGTCCCCGACGTTCCCCTGCTCGCGATGGGCCTCGATGCCGTTCACGTCCTGGCGGCCGGCGGCTGGGCCGGCGCGATCCTGATGCTGGCGCTGGCCGCTTTGCCGGAAATTCCCTCGGTTCCAACCAGCGATCGGGTCGAAGTGGTGCGGACCCTGCTGCGCAGCTTCACTCCGCTGGCGCTGACGTGCGCGGCGATTCTGGCTGTCACCGGCGCGATCGGTGGCTGGCTGCAGTTACGCGCGCTCGGGCTCGTGCTGGGGAGTGACTACGGCATGGTGCTCGTCCGAAAGGTTGTCATTGTCGTCATGATCGCGGCACTCGGGGCGTATCACTGGCGCGTCGTGCAGCCAGCGGTCGGCAGTGATCGCTCCATTGCGCGGTTGAGGCGGTCGCTCGCGCTCGACGTCGCCCTGGTGCTGCTGGTGCTGATTCTCACGGCACTGCTGACCGGGACCGCACCACCAGTTCGTTAGGCACGCATCTCCCATTCAGATGTTCCATCCGGAGGAGACCATGAAGGCTCGAAGATACATGCTGATGATCGTGGCGGCACTCGCCGTCACCGCTGCGCCGGCCGTGGCGCAACACGAAGGGCACGGCGCGCAGGGCGACTCGGCGGCCGTCGCGGCCGTCGTGGGGACGTACAATGAAGCCCTGGCGAAAGGGGACAGCGTGGCGGCGCTGGCGCTCCTCGCCGAAGACGCCGTGATCCTCGAGAGCGGAGGGGTCGAGACACGCGCCGAATACCGGGCGCATCACCTTCCCGCTGACATGCGCTTCGCGAAGGCGGTGCCGAGCCAGCGCGGTCCGGTGCACGTGAGGGTCCACGGCGATGTCGCCTGGACGACGACGGTCAGCACCACGCAGGGCGAGATGAACGGCCGCGCAATAAACTCGACCAGCGCCGAATTGATGGTCCTCGTCCGCACGCCAGCCGGCTGGAAAATCACCGCCATTCACTGGTCGTCGGGGAACCGACGTCCGTGACCCGAACCGTAGAGTTGGCCATTGACCGATTCGTGCCGCGACACGGTCCGCAGAGCCTGTGTAGGGGATTGCCCTACCCAGGTAGGGGATATTCCTCCGACGGCAACGCAGCCCGGGTCGTCGTTGTATGAAGCACACAGGGTTCAGCTCTGAATCGACGACCCTCTGACACGTGACCGCATCGATCCGCCGCCTGACGACGCTCGTTGCCGCCTTTGCATTGGTCAATGCGATGGCGGCACCGGCCGTGGCCGCGTGCGCGGATTCGCACGAGACGTCGGCTGCTCGTGCCGCGGTTTCGGAACCGACAGAGCACACGGCCCATGATGGCGGCCCGTCAGATTGTTCCGAATCCGCCTCCCCCGAAAGTCGGGAGCACGGCACCGAGTGCCTGACGTCGTGCCAATCGATGATGGGTTGCTCGGCTCTCCTCTTCGTCACTGAGTCGGTTTCAGGAAGTGAAGTGACCTTGTCGGAACCGGCGACGGCTTTGACACCGCTGCCTCACGCGAGTCGCTCGCTCGCACCAGACCGCCCTCCACCGAAGGCGTAGTTCTCCAGGCCACCCCTCGACGGGTGAAGTGCGTCCAGCGATCCACGCCGGCGCATGACGGAAACACGCAAGGCATCAGGACATCGTGCCGCGTGTCCCCAGGAGAACTCGCCACATGCAGGCAATCACGAGACAACGCCGATCCCGGGCGTACCAGGTCAGACCCACCGCTTTCCTGACGCTCGCCGCTGTCAGCGGCGCGCTCTGCGTCGCCGTGCCGGCGTCCGCGCAGGATCCGGCACGGGCACGCACCATTACCACCGACAGCGTCCCCCGACTGCGGCTGGGGGAGGTCTACGCCGGCGTGCAGGAGCGCAATCCGAAGGCGGCAGCGGCGCGCTCCCTGGCTGATGCGGCCGCGGCCCGGGTAAGTCCGGCTGGCGTCCTGCCCGATCCCGAAGTGCAGCTCGCGTTCATGAACTACAAGCTGCCCGAGCTGCGACCCATGGATCCGTTAGGCATGGTGCAGCTGCAGGTCATGCAGATGCTGCCGATCGGGGGCAAGCTGCCCCTCTCGAGCCGGATCGCGGGACACCAGGCGGCCGCCGAACGCGAGCGCGCCGCCGACGTCGCCTGGGAGCAGCGGACGCGCGCGGCGATGGCGTTCTACGAGCTGTTCGCCGCGGAAGAAGGCATCGACATCGCGACGGCTACGCGCCGACTCGTGCAGGACGTCGCCAGCATCGCGCAATCCATGTACGAAGTCGGTGAGGGGAACCAGGCCGACGTACTCCGCGCCCAGGTCGAGATCGCCCGGATGACCGAGGAGATCGCGCGGATGGAAGCGATGCGGCAGGCGGCGGGCGCGAAGCTCAACGCACTCCTCGATCGATCGAGCGACTCCGCCGTCGGCGCGGCAGTGCTGCCGAAGTTTCCCGATGCGGCGCCGGCGGTCGATTCGCTCCTCAACCTGGCGCTGCGCACACGCCCGATGATCCGCGCCGGCGAGGCCGAGGTTGCAGCGGCGGATGCCATGGCGCTCCGCGCCCGGCGGGAACTGATCCCCGACCTGGTCGTCGGTGTGCAATACGGGCAACGGAGCGCGGAGATGGGGACCGAACGCATGGGGAGCCTGATGCTCGGCGCTTCCGTCCCGGTGTTCGCCCGCCGTCGCCAGCTCAAGTGGCGCGAGGAAGCCGACGCGATGCGCGCCATGTCGGCCGCTGACCTGGCCTGGATGAAGGCCGACACCCGCGGCCGTATCAGTGAGATCGTCGCCATGCTGCAGCGCGCGCGCCGGCTGACGGAGCTGTACACGGGCACCGTGCTTCCGCAGGCTGAAGCCGCAGTCACGTCAGCGGTGTCGGCCTATCGAGTCGGCCGCATCGACTTCATGAACGTGCTCGACAACCGGATGACAGTGAATCGCTACCGGCAGGAGCTGGTGACGCTGCGGATGGAGGAAGGGCAGGCGTGGGCCGAACTGGAAATGCTGGTCGGCCGGGAGCTGTTCGATCCCTGGTCGGTGGAAACACCGCGGGAGGAGAGATGACTGACATGAATTCCGGCACCGGTTCCCCGTTCGAGCCGACGTCGCCCAGCCGCTCGCGCCGTACGCTTCGTCTCGCGTTGTCAGCGGGTCTCGTCGTTGCCGCGGCCGTGGTGGCCTTCGTCATGACGCGCCGGACCCCGGAAGCCGCCGCGACGCCCGAGCACAATCACGGCGCGGCCGCGTCAGGCGCCAGCGCCGTGCCGGTTTCGATCGACGCAGAGGGTGCACGCCGGATCGGTGTGACCTTCGCCGCCGTCACGCTCGAATCGATGACCACGGAAATCCGGTCCGTCGGGCAGGTGACCTGGGATGAAACACGCACGACCGCCCTCGCGCCCAAGGTGGATGGGTGGGTTGAACGCCTGTACGTGAACTTCACCGGCCAGGAAGTGAGTCAGGGTCAGCCGCTGCTCGACATCTACTCACCGATGCTGGTGACGGCGCAGGAAGAACTTCTCCTCGCCGCCCGCCTGGTGGCTGATGTCGCCGGTGGTACCGATGAGGCCAGGCGGAGCGCGGAGGACATGCTTGCGTCCGCGCGGCGCAGGCTCCAGTACTGGGACATTCCGGCGGCGGACATCGAGCGCATCGAACGCACCGGTCAGGCGTCGAGAACGCTCACGCTCCGCGCGACGTCGCGCGGCATCGTGGTGGAGAAGTCCGTGGTCAGCGGCCAGCGCATCATGGCGGGCGAAACACTGTTCCGCCTCGCCGACCTGCGACGCGTCTGGGTGGACGGCCAGGTTTTCGAGCACGACCTGGCGCACGTACGCAACGGTCAGCGCGCAACGGTCGAGATCCAGGCCTACCCGGGCGAACGCTGGATTGGAACCGTCACGTACGTTTATCCGCTGCTGGACCCGGCAACGCGAACGGCACGGGTCCGGGTCGAACTCGCCAACCCGAACCAGCGGCTCAAGCCCGGCATGTTCGCGACGGTGCACCTCTCCAGTGCGCTCCGTGGTCGCGTGCTGACCGTCCCCCGATCCGCGGTGCTGGCGACTGGCCAACGCTCGCTGGTCTTCCTGCGCACGCCGGCCGGTACGCTCGAGCCACGCGAAGTGGTGGCAGGCACCGCCAACGATGACCGGATCGAGATCCGGAGCGGTCTCGCCGCGGGCGATACGGTCGTGGCCTCTGCGACCTTCCTCATCGACGCCGAGTCGAACCTGCGATCGGCGTTAGGCAGCATGCCCGGGATGCCCGGCATGGATGCGCCCGCGACGATGCCGGTCCCGCGGAAGACGGATTCCATCCCCATGCCCGGGATGAAGATGGACGCTCCGAAGAAGGTCCCACCGGCCGAGGACCACTCGCACCATGGGGTGACTGACCCGGACACCGTGCGGAAGGACCCTGTGCGGCGCGAGGACTAGCCCATGCTCAAGCGGATCATCGAATGGTCGGTCGCGAATCGACTGCTGGTCCTGCTCTTCACGCTGGCGGCGGCGGTTGGCGGGATCTGGGCCATCCGGGCGACGCCCCTCGAGGCGCTTCCCGACCTGTCCGACGTGCAGGTGATCGTCCAGACCGACTTCAACGAGCAGGCGCCACGGATCGTCGAGGACCAGGTCACCTATCCCGTTGCCGCCGAGATGCTGAAAGTGCCGGCGGCGCGCGCAGTGCGGGGTTACTCGTTCTTCGGGGTGTCGTTCGTGTACGTCATCTTCGACGACGGCACGGATCTGTACTGGGCGCGCACCCGGGTCCTGGAATACCTGAACGGCATCGCGGGCAAGCTCCCCCAGGGCGCCAATCCGCAGCTCGGTCCCGACGCGACAGGACTCGGCTGGGTCTACCAGTACGCGCTCGAGGACACGACCGGGCGGCTGGATCTCTCCGAGCTTCGGTCCGTGCAGGACTGGTACCTTCGTTATGCACTGACCGCGGTCCCGGGCGTTTCGGAAGTCGCGTCGATCGGGGGGTTCGAGAAGCAGTACCAGATCGACCTGGACCCGACGCGCCTCCAGTCGTACGGCATCTCCGTGACCACCGTGATGAACGCGGTGCGCAGCGCCAACGCCGACGTGGGTGCGATGGTCGTGGAGCTGACCGAGCGCGAATACATGGTGCGCGGACTCGGCTACCTGCGGTCGATCGGTGACATCGAGAACGTCGTGGTGAGCGCCAGCACCGCCGGGACGCCGATCCGTGTCGCGGACATCGGCCGGGTGTCGGTCGGGCCCGCGGTGCGTCGTGGCATCGCCGACCTGGACGGGCGAGGCGATGCCGTGGGCGGGATCGTCGTCATGCGGTTTGGCGAGAATGCGCTCTAGACCATCCACCGGGTGAAGGCACGGCTGGCTGAAGTCGCGAGCGGGCTCCCGCCCGGCGTCGTGGTGCGGACGACCTACGACCGGTCGGACCTCATCGAACGCGCAATCGAGAATCTCCGGGGCAAGCTGATCGAAGAGAGCATCATCGTCGCGCTGGTCTGCGTCGTCTTCCTCCTGCACGTCCAGTCGGCGCTGGTCGCGATCATCACGCTGCCACTGGGAATTCTCATCGCCTTCATCGCGATGCGGTGGGTCGGCGTGGGGGCCGACATCATGTCGCTGGGCGGCATCGCCATCGCCATCGGCGCCATGATCGACGCCGCCATCGTGATGATCGAGAACATGCACAAGCATCTGGAGCGCGCCGTGCTGGCGAAGGACCCGTCCCAGGCGGAGCGCAGCTCGTTCAGCACCGGGTCGTTGTCGGTGAGCGAACGGACGCAGATCGTCCTCGAGTCGGCGAAGGAGGTGGGCCCGGCGCTGTTCTTCTCTCTGCTCATCATCACCGTGTCGTTCCTGCCTGTCTTCACCCTGGAGGGCCAGGAAGGACGGCTGTTCAAGCCGCTCGCGTTCACCAAGACCTTCGCGATGGCCGCCGCGAGCTTGTTGTCGGTGACGCTGGTCCCCGTGACCATGGGGCTGTTCATCCGCGGCCGCATGTATCGCGAACGCGCGAATCCGTTGAACCGCGCGCTGATCCGGGTTTATCGGCCGGTCATCGACTTCGTGCTGCACCACCGGGTCCCCGTCATCGCGGCCAGTGTGGCGGTACTGATCCTCACCTGGATCCCGTGGAGCCGTCTGGGGAGCGAGTTCATGCCGCGGCTCGATGAGGGCACCATCCTGTACATGCCGGTCACGTTGCCCGGGGTGAGCGTGGCTCGGGCGCGTGAGATCATGCAGACGCAGGACCGGATCCTGAAGTCGTTCCCGGAAGTGGAAACCGTGTTCGGGAAGTCGGGGCGCGCGAACACGGCGACGGATCCGGCGGGCCTCGACATGTTCGAGACGACCATCACGCTCAAACCCGAGCGGGAATGGCGGGCGGGCATGACGTATGACCGTCTGCTCGCGGCGATGGACTCGGCGGTACGGATGCCCGGGGTGACGAACGCGTGGACCATGCCCATCAAGGGGCGCATCGACATGCTCGCCACGGGAATCCGGACACCGGTCGGGATCAAGATCTTCGGGCCGGAGCTGTCGGAGCTCGAGCGGTTAGGCAGGGAGGTCGAGGCCGCGGTCACCATGGTCGCCGGCACGCGCAGCGTGTTCGCCGAACGGGCCGAGTCCGGCTATTACCTCGATATTGACATCGATCGTCAGGCGGCCGCGCGGTATGGCCTCAACGTGGGCGACGTGCAGGCGGTGATCGCCACCGCGATCGGTGGAATGACTATCACGCAGACGGTGGAAGGTCGCGAGCGATACGGTGTTCGTCTGAGGTATCCACAGGAGTTACGCGACAGCCCCGAACGCCTGGCGCAGGTGCTGGTGCCGGTGAACACGGGCGGTGCGGCAGGAATGCAGCCCACGTCCGCCGCCCCTGGATCGATGACCGGTGGCGGCATGGGCACGACCGGGATCATGGCTTCCGGCCCCGTGGCGCAGGTGCCGCTGGGCCAGGTGGCGACGTTCCGGCAGGTGCCCGGACCCATGGTAGTGCGCACCGAGGATGCGGTGCCCACGGCCTGGGTCTACGTGGACGTCGAGGGACGGGATATCGGCGGCTACGTGGAGGACGCACAACGCCAGGTGGCGTCGATGGTCACGCTGCCACAGGGGTACACCATCACGTGGAGCGGACAGTACGAGTACATGGAGCGAGCGGCAGCGCGTATGAGAGTGGTCATCCCGGCAACCCTGGCGATCATCTTCCTGCTGCTCTACTTCAATTTCCGCAGCGTAGGCGAAACGCTGATCGTGATGCTGTCGCTGCCGTTCGCGCTCGTCGGTGGCATCTGGTTCCTCTGGGCGCTCGGTTACAACTGGTCCGTGGCGGTGGCGATCGGGTTTGTGGCGCTGGCCGGCGTGGCGGCGGAAACCGGCGTCGTGATGCTGATCTATCTCGATCATGCCTGGCGGGATCGGGTCAGGCCCGGTGTTGCGCCCACGCTCCGTGACCTCTACGCCGCCGTCGTCGAGGGGGCCGTCGAACGGGTGCGGCCGAAGATGATGACGGTGACCGCGATCATGGCCGGCCTGCTCCCCATCCTGTGGGGATCGGGCGCCGGCGCGAGTGTCATGAAACGGATCGCGGCGCCGATGGTCGGCGGCATGATCAGCAGCACAATCCTCACGCTGGTCGTGATTCCGGCGATCTACTCGTTATGGAAGGAGCGGGAAGTGCGGGTCACGGAACGGAAGAGGTTGCGTGCGACCACGAGCCTCGAACCTGTAAGCGCTCAGTGACCCGCGGCGACGCTTACAGGACAGCAGCGACGACGGCTGGCGCGCCATCGCCGGCCGGCTGGCGTGATGGCGCGCCCGCCGGATGGAATGAATCGCCGGTGTAGGTCGCCAGCTCCTCGTACTGCCGGTACTTCTCCGTCACGACCTGCTGCGCGCTCGCCAGCAGCGCTGCAGCGGCTTCCGGGTCCGTCTTGATGAGCGAACGGTAACGCAGCTCGTTGTACGCGTACTCCTTGAATGAAATCGTCGGTCGCGGCGAATCGAGCCGGAACGGGCGCTCACCCACCGTGCGCATGGCAGGATTGAACCGGAAGAGCGGCCAGTAGCCGCTGGCCGTGGCGAGGTCCTGCTGCTTCATGCCATACCGCAGGTCGATCCCGTGCGCGATGCACGGACTGTACGCGAGGATCAGCGACGGTCCGGGCCAGGCCTCTGCCTCGCGGAACGCGAGCAGGGTCTGCTGGGGATTCGCGCCCATCGCCACCTGCGCGACATACACGTTGCCGTAGGCGATGGCCTGCAGGGCGAGGTCCTTGCGGGCCACGCGCTTTCCCCCTGCCGCGAACTTCGCGACCGCTCCCAGCGGGGTGGCCTTCGACGACTGGCCACCGGTGTTCGAATACACCTCGGTATCCAGCACCAGCATATTGACGTCGCGACCGGTCGCCAGCACATGGTCGAGACCACCGTAGCCGATGTCGTACGCCCATCCGTCTCCACCAACGATCCAGATACTGCGCCGCACGAGGTGATCCACGACCGACAACAGGTCGCGGGCATCCGCGTCATCCATCGCGAGGAGGGATTGCCGCAGGAGCTCGACGCGCTCCCGCTGCAGCAGGAGCTCGGATTCCCGCTCCTGCGGCGCTTCGAGGATGAGCCGAACCAGCTCCTCTCCCACTTTCGGCGCGAGCCTGCGCAGCAAGGTCGCCGCGAGTTCGACATGCTTGTCCGCCGCCAGTCGGAAGCCGAGCCCGAACTCGGCATTGTCCTCGAAGAGGGAGTTCGACCAGGCGGGGCCACGCCCGGCCGCGTCCTTCGTCCAGGCAGTCACGGGCAGGTTGCCCGCGTAAATCGACGAACAGCCGGTGGCGTTCGCGATCTGCAGCCGGTCGCCAAAGAGCTGTGAGAGCACCTTGAGGTACGGCGTTTCGCCGCAGCCGGCGCAGGCGCCCGAGAACTCGAACAGGGGCTGGAGAAACTGCACGCCGCGCACGGTGGCAAAGTCGACGCGCGCGCGATTGTTCACCGGCAGCGTCTCGAAGAAGGCGATGTTCTCACGCCCGGATTCGAGGATCGGCGCTTTCGGCTCGAGGTTGATCGCCTTCACATCCGGGTCTTTCGCGTCATGCGCGGGACAGACCTCGACACACACACCGCAACCGGTGCAATCCTCGACGTAGACCTGCAGCGAATAGCGTGCGCCCGGATATCCGCGCGCATTCACCGGCGCCGACGGGAAGCCGTCGGGCGCGCCGCTCAGCGCGTCCTCGTCGTAATAGCGGGCGCGGATCACGCTGTGAGGGCATGCGAATCCGCATTGGCCGCACTGCACGCAAAGATCCGGGTCCCAGACGGCGACCGTGTCGGAGATGTTCCGCTTCTCGAAAGCCGCGGTCCCGGATGGCCACGTGCCATCGACGGGGAGCTGGCTCACCCGAAGCTCATCGCCGCGGCCGGCCATCATCCTGGCGGTAACCAGTTGGACGAATTCGGACGCGTGTGGTGGAACGATGGGCGGTCGCTCGAACTGACTCGTTGCCAGGGCCGGCACGGTCACCTGGAAGAGGTGTGCAAGCGCCTGATCGACAGCCGCGAAGTTCCTGCGCACGACGTCGGCGCCCTTCGAGCCGTAACTGGCCTCGATCGACTGCTTGATGCGCCGGATGGCTTCATCGCGCGGGAGTACGCCCGAGATCGCGAAAAAGCAGGTCTGCAGCACCGTGTTGATCCGTCCGCCCAGGCCGGCGTCACGCGCCACCTTCGAGGCATCGATCACGAAGAAGCGCAGCTTCTTCTGCAGGATCTGCGTCTGTAACGAGCGAGGCAGGTGGCCCCAGACCTCGTCCGGTCCGTGCGGTGTGTTGAGCAGGAAGGTCCCGCCGGTCACGGCCAGGTGCAGCACGTCGGTCCGTTCCAGGATGCTCGCCTGATGACAGGCAATGAAGTTGGCCGACTCGATCAGGTACGGTGCCTGGATTGGCTGCTTCCCGAAGCGCAGGTGCGAAATCGTCTGGGCGCCGGACTTGTGCGAGTCGTAGACGAAATACCCCTGCGCGTGCATCGCGTCGTCAGCCGCGATGATCGTCACGCTGTTCTGGTTTGCGCCGACGGTTCCGTCCGAGCCGAGTCCGAAGAACAGTGCGCGCACCACATCGTCGCTCTCGAGCGAGAACGACGCGTCATAAGTCAGGCTGGTGTGCGACACATCGTCGTCGATGCCCACCGTGAAACTGTTCTTCGGTTCGGGCTTCTTCAGTTCGTCGAAGACCGCCCTGGCCTGCGCCGGGTTGAAGTTCTTGGACCCCAGGCCATACCGCCCGCCGATGACTCGCGGCATACGCTTCAGCGTCCCCGTCGCGAAGGCCTGGGCGAGGATGCTGACCACGTCGAGATAGAGGGGTTCACCGGGAGCACCTGACTCCTTGGTCTGCTCGAGCACCGCGATGGCGCGACACGACTCCGGAAGCGTCGCGACGAAACGCGCCGCGTCGAAGGGACGGTACAGGCGGACCTGCAGCACGCCGACGCGTTCGCCGTTGTTTCGCAGGTATGCAGCCGTCGCGCGGGTGGTCTCCACACCGGAGCCCATGAGCACGATCACGCGCTCTGCGTCGGGTGCCCCGTAGTACTCGAACAGCTTGTAGCCTCGGCCGGTCAGCTCGGCAAACCGGTCCATGACGCCCTGCACGATGTCGGGGACGCGCGCATAGAACGGGTTCGCCGTCTCGCGCGCCTGGAAGAACGTGTCCTGATTGTGCGCGGTCCCGCGCACGACGGGGTGTTCCGGCGTGAGCGCTCGTGCCCGATGCGCGTGGACCAGGTCCTGGCGGATCATCGCCCGTATGTGGGCGTCGGGCAGCAGCATGACCTTGTTGAGCTCGTGCGAGGTACGGAAGCCGTCGAAGAAGTGCAGGAAGGGGATCCGCGATTCCAGCGATGCGGCTTGCGAGATCAGCGCCGCGTCGTGCGCCTCCTGCACCGAAGCGGACGACAGCAGCGCAAACCCCGTAGCCCGCGCGGCCATCACGTCGGAGTGGTCGCCGAAGATGGAGAGCGCCTGCGTCGCCAGGGCCCGCGCCGCCACATGGAAGACCGTCGACGTCAGCTCGCCGGCGATCTTGTACATGTTGGGCAGCATCAGCATGAGCCCCTGCGACGCCGTGAACGTCGTTGTGAGGGCGCCCGACTGCAGCGCACCGTGCACCGTGCCGGCGGCGCCGCCCTCGCTCTGCATCTCCTGCACGACGGGAATGTTGCCCCAGATGTTCTTCACACCCTCCGCCGACCACTCGTCGCACAGCTCGGCCATCGTCGACGAGGGTGTGATCGGGTAGATCGCGCACACCTCGTTGATCCGATACGCCACGTGCGCGACGGCGGTGTTGCCGTCGATTGTAGCCGTGTGGGACGCGCCGTTTTCGCTCATGTCACGCGACCGGTTCGGGAATCATGTCAATCGCGTGACACGGGCAGGTCTCGAAGCAGACCGCGCACCCCGTGCACCGTTCGTACTGGAAACGATAGCGCAGGCCGGGGCCGAGTTTCTCGATCGCGTCTTCGGGACAGGCCGCGAAGCACTGGTCGCACTCGTAGCAGGTGCCGCACGACAGGCAACGTTGCGCCTCATACGTCGCTTCCTCGGCGCTGAGTCCCGCCAGCACTTCGGCGAATCCATCGGTGCGCGTGTCGGCCGGCAGTGACTGCTGAGTGGCCTGGTCGGCGTCGCTGTAGATCGGCAGGTGCAGCATGTCGAACTCCACGACAGCATGCTTCGGCGGCGTCCGATGCACGGCACCTCGCAACCAGGCATCGATGTGACGCGCGGCCTTCTTGCCATGGCCCACGCCGGCGGTCACCGTCCGCTCGCCAGGCACCATGTCGCCGCCCGCGAAGATTCCGGCGTGACCCGTCATCATGGTCTCGGTTACCTGCACCGTGCCGTCTGCATCGAAGGCGATTCCGGGCACCTTCCTCAGGAATCCGCTTTCCGTCTGCTGCCCGAGCGCGAGCACCACGGCGTCGGCGGCGAGCGTTTCGAACTCACCCGTCGCACGCGGCCGGCCATTCGCGTCGAGGTCCATCTTTTCGACCGTCAGCGCGGGGCCGACGATCTCCTTTATGCTCGTCAGCCACTTGATCTTCACGCCCTCTTCG
>DAIUET010000057.1:0-8646 GCA_036845045.1 Gemmatimonadaceae bacterium
ATTCCCCTTCGACAGCGCGTCGATGCGTTCATGCCTGCGATCGAGCAGGTTCACCCGGTCGAGCCGCTCGAGGGCGCGGCGGGTGGCTTCCTCCTTCTCGAGGCCGCGCAATTGCCCGAAATACACGAGCGTCCGCAGCACGGGAACTTCCCGGTACAGGCCGCGGTCTTCGGGGAGGTACGAGGTACGCAGCGGCGGCATGACCGAGGACGTCGTGCCGTCGATCGTTACGCTGATCCGGCCTTCATCGGGCCGGATCACGCCGATCAGCATCCGGACGGCAGTGGTCTTGCCGGCCCCGTTAGGCCCGAGGAGGGAGAATACCTCACCGGGGAGGACGTCGAACGACAGGTCGTCCACGGCCCGACGGCCGGCGAACGTCTTGGTGATCCCGGCGACGCGGACCATGAGTCTCCATCAGAACCCGGGCGCTGCTATGAACCCGAGGTGATTTCCTCGTACGCGCAGGTCAGCACGTCGCGTGGATTCGCCTGCCCGAAGCGCCCGAAGCTCTCGAACCCTGCAAGCGGATCGCGCATCGCCAGCACCTCGTCGCGCGACTTGCCCGCCTTCACCTGCGTTTCGACGAACGCGAGCACCGCGCCGAGGTAGTCGCGGAACCGCGTCAGGTCGGCCGCGTTGCCGACGACACCGGTGGGCCCGAGGCTCGTGTTGGCGTGGCCGAAAATGTAGACCGTGTCAGTGGCGTGGTCCTTGACCGTCTGTTCGAGAACCGTCACCCAGTTGCGTATCGTGGCACCCGCCGAACGGTCCACGACCGGGTGACGCTGGTTGAACATCAGGTCTCCCATGTGCACGACGTTCGCCTGCTCGAAGGTGATCGTTGCATCACCGCTGGTGTGCGCGCGGCCGTAGTGCCTTGCGCTCACCTTTTCGTCGCCGGCGTCGGTCGACCACGTCTCGGTGAACGTGGTGTCCGGAAAGAGCTGATCGGTCGGGGGCTGGCCGCCCGGCGGTTGGCGCATGTGCTCATCGGCTTTCGCATGCGCGACGACCTTCTTTGCGGCACCACGGTACGAGATGTTGCCGCCGGTGTGATCGCCGTGATGATGCGTATTGATGAGGAAGTCCACGCCACGGCCGCCGGACCGTTCCTTCAGCCCCGCGAGGCACGCGGTTGCCTCGGGCGGGAACTGGCTGTCGACAACGACGACGGCGCCAGGATTCACGAGATAGCCGACGGTTCCGCCGCGCATCGTGAAGTAGCCGACGTTGCGGCGAATCGGCGTAAAGACCGGCTGCGCCGCCTGGCCCTGCCACGCACGGGCGAGCGGGGGCCTGATGAAGATGCCGACTGCAGCGGCGGCGGCAGAAGCTGCGAGAAAATCCCGGCGAGTGATCGACATGGAAGCGGAGTCAGAGTACGCGGGGCGAGAGCCGCCCCCTCCGCAAAGGCTATGGCGCGGTCCTGCGCGCATCAAGCAGAGGCCCCATCCGGAATCGGCGTGCTGGGTCAAGCTGGCTGAGGGTGGCCTCAACCCGTAGATTGGCGGCCCAGATGACAGGAGCCGACACGCTTGGCGCGTGACCTTCGGGAGCGGCTGCAGACCTCGCTGGGCCGCGCCTATACCCTCGAGCGGGAACTGGGCGGCGGCGGGATGTCGCGCGTTTTCGTCGCCGACGAGACCTCACTCGGCCGGAAGGTCGTTGTAAAGGTCCTGCCGCCCGAGTTAGCCGCGGGTGTCAACGTCGACCGCTTCAAGCGCGAGATCCAGGTTGCCGCACGCCTGCAGCATCCGCACATCGTTCCGGTGTTGTCAGCGGGAGAGTTCGAGGGGCTGCCGTTCTACACGATGCCGCTCGTGGATGGCTCGAGCGTTCGCGCGCGGCTTGCCAACGGACCGCTCTCGATCACCGAGACCGTCAACATCCTGCGGGAAGTGGCGCGGGCGCTGGCGTACGCGCACGCGAACGGCGTCGTGCATCGCGACATCAAGCCGGACAACGTGCTGCTCACGGGCGGCAGTGCGACCGTCACCGACTTCGGCATCGCGAAGGCCCTGAGCGCGGCGCGTGACGAGGGTCCGGGATCGCCGACGCTCACCGCGATGGGCACGTCCCTGGGCACGCCGACGTACATGGCGCCGGAGCAGGCGGCCGGGGACCCGGCGACGAATCACCGCGCTGATCTCTACTCGTTCGGCTGCATGGCGTACGAGCTGTTGACCGGGCAACCACCGTTTGCGGGGCTCACGCCGCACAAGCTGTTCGCCGCGCACATGGGCCAGAAGCCGCTTCACGTGGCGCAGATCCGCCCGGATACGCCACCGGCGCTGGCCGACGTGGTGATGCAATGCCTGGAGAAGGAGCCCGACAATCGCCCGCAGAGTGCCTCCGACGTGGCGCACGTGCTCGATACCGTCTCGAGCAGCGGCACCGGGCAGGTCGCCATGCCTGCCGTGCTCCTCGGTGGACGGGGAATGCTGGGCAAGGCGCTGGCGCTCTATGCCGCGGCGTTTGTGGTCGTGGCCGTGCTGGCGAAGGCGGCAATCGTCGGGATCGGACTTCCCGACTGGGTCTTCCCCGGCGCGCTCCTGGTGATGGGACTCGGACTGCCGGTGATCCTGTTCACCGCGTTCGTCCAGGCCGCCACACGGCGCGCACTCACCGCGACGCCGACGCTGACACCAGGCGGTTCGCCGGCGCCGCAGGGGACGATGGCGACGATCGCGGTGAAGGCGGCCCCACACCTGAGCTGGCGTCGCACCGCACTGGGCGGGGCGACCGCCGTGGGCGCGTTCGTGATCCTGGTGGGGGGTTGGATGCTGATGCGTTCGTTAGGCATCGGCCCGGCGGCTTCGCTCATGTCGACGGGGAAGCTCGCCGAAAAGGACCGCGTGATCCTCACCGAGTTCAGGGGCCCGGCGACGGATTCCCTGCTGGGCGCAACGGTGACGGAAGCCTTCCGGACGGACCTGGCGCAGTCACAGAGCCTCAGCGTCATGCCGGTGACCGCGGTTCGCGAGGCGTTGCAGCGCATGCAACGGCCGGTGGCCACGCGCGTCGACTACGCGCTGGCTCGTGAGATCGCCACCCGCGAGGGCATCAAGGCGGTCATCGACGGCGAGGTCGTGATGCTCGGCGGGAGCTATGTGCTGTCGGCCCGGTTGATTGCGGCGCAGACGACCGAGGAACTGGCATCGTTCCGGGAAACGGCGGCCAGCGCCGCCGACATCATCCCCGCCATCAGCCGCCTGTCGAAGAAGCTGCGCGAAAAGACTGGTGAATCGCTGCGGACAATCCAGAACGCGCGCTCGCTGGAGCGGGTGACGACGCCGTCGCTCCAGGCGCTGCAGAAGTACGTGGCCGCGGTCCGCGCCCTGGAAGAGGATGGCGACTGGGATCGTGGGCGCGGGCTTCTCGAGGAGGCCGTTGCCCTCGACACCGGCTTTGCCATGGCCTACCGGAAGCTCGCCGTCGAGCTGAACAACCGCTTCTACCCGGTGCCCCTGGTCATGGCGACGATCCAGAAGGCGTATGACCACCGTGAGCGACTGAGTGAGGCGGAGCGATACCTCACGATCGCCGGCTATTATCAGTATGGTCCCAAGCCCGACCGGGCGCGGATCATCTCGGCGTACGAGTCCCTCCTCGAGATAGATCCAGTCAACGTCGCCGCGCTCAACAATCTCGCCGTGCACGTCAGCTATCGTCGCGAGTTCGCGCGAGCCGAAGAACTGGCCAAGCGGGCGATCGCGCAGCAGCCGGCGGCGGTGTTCTACAACAACGCGTTCTGGAACCAGGTCGCGCAGGGCAAGCTCGATGAAGCGCGCCAGACGGCGGCGGCGTTCGGAGTGGCGCTGCCCCGCAATCCCAACTCGGCGGGCGTGAGGGCGACGCTACTGGCGTCGCAGGGTGACTATGCCGGCGCCAGCCAGATAAGCGATAGCCTCCGACGGGCCCGAATGAATGAGCCGGTGGTACGGCAGGGCACGGACTTCTGGCTCGGCGTTTACGCGAATGCACGCGGTCGGATCGCCGAGGGGCTTCGCTTCTGGGATAGCGGCAACGACGCTTCGTTTGCGCTTGGGAATCGTGTCGCCCTGCTCCATAAGGAGCTGGACAAGGCAGAGATGGACGCCTGGTTTCGCGGGAATCGTGAATCGGCGCGCCGCCTCCTCGACCAGGCCCTCGTCAGGCACCCGCTTGATTCGATTGAACCGATCGAGCGTCCGCACGGTCGCCTCGTCCAGTTGTACGCGATGGTGGGCGAGCCGGCCAGGGCACGAGCCATGATGGCCGATTTCGATCGCCGTCGGGCGGAAGCCGAGTTTCTGGAGGATGATCGTTCGCGCCACCAGATGCTCGCCGAGATCGCGATGGCGGAACAGCGTTACGACGAGGCGGTGAGCGAGTTCCGCGCGGCCGACGAGGGAAGATGCGCGACGTGCGCATATCCGTACATCGCGCGGGCCTACGACCTCGCGGGCCAGGCCGACTCCGCCATCGCGTTCCTCGAGCGCTACCTCACCGAACCCGCGTATCCGACTGGACGGGTAATCGAAGATGGCCGGTCGCGCGCCGGATCTCACAAGCGGCTGGCGGAACTGTACGACGCGAAGGGCGACCGTGAGAAGGCAATGTCCCACTACTCGAGGTTCATCGACCTCTGGAAGGACGCGGATCCGGACCTGCAACCGCACGTGCGGAAAGCCCGGGAACGACTGGCACAGTTGCAGCGCGCTGAACGATAGATCCGATGGGGGATGTGGGATGTGAGACGTGGGAGGACCCCGATTGCCGCGGGTATCCATGGCAGCCGCTTCCTCCCACATCCCACTTCTACCATCCCACATCCGGTTGAACTTGACAGTCCGCCCGGTCGCTACTAACCTGCTCCTCCCCGCGCCTAACACGTCGCGGCAACGCTTTCAGGACCTGCCAGTGATCAGCATCACGTTCACCACCCCTCGCATCGACGTCACGGTTACCCGGCCGTGGGATATCGCCATTTCGGCGATGAGCCCGCGCATGACCGTCGATTCGGATCACACCGGAGCAGGCACCCGAGCATAGTTCACCCGCATCCCGCGGACGACTTCGCCCCACCTGCGACCGATGAGCAGGTGGGGCGAATTCTTTTTCCGTGGAGTCACCCGTGCATTCCGCCACAGACACAACCAGTCAACTCGAAAATCCCCCGCACGCTGCGGCTCCGGTGGCGGACGAGTCGAAGGCCGGGCCGGTGGTTCCCGCCAATGGTCCCGGCGGTGAAACCGTGTACGTCCCCACTGGGACGCGTCTGGCGCGCCTCTGGGCCGACCTGAAACTGGCCGCCCGCGGCACGCACCATGACTACACCTCGGGCCCCATCGGGCGCGCGATTTTCCTGCTCGCCGTCCCGATGGTGCTCGAGATGATCATGGAGTCGATCTTCGCGATCGTCGATGTCTTCTGGGTGGCGAAGCTCGGCGCGTCCGCCGTCGCGACGGTGGCGCTGACGGAATCGCTCATGGCGATCGTCTATACGCTCGCCTTCGGGCTCGCGATCGGCACCACCGCGACCGTGGCGCGGCGTGTCGGCGAGAAGGACCGCGATGCCGCCGCCAACGCCGCCGTCCAGGCGATCACCCTCGGCCTCGTCGTCTCCCTTTCGCTCGGCGCGTTAGGCGCCGTGTATGCGCCGGACCTGCTGCGCCTGATGGGCGCGGGGCCGGACGTGCTGGCGACGGGAACCGGCTTCGCCCGCGTCATGCTCGGCGGAAGCGCCAGCGTGTTCCTGCTCTTCGTCATCAACGCCGCGCTCCGCGGGGCCGGCGATGCCGCGGTCGCGATGCGCGTCCTCTGGTTCGCCAACGCGCTCAACATCGTGCTCGGCCCGCTGTTCATCTTCGGCATCGGCCCGTTCCCGGAGATGGGCGTCACGGGCGCGGCGGTCGCCACCACCATCGGCCGGAGCGCGGGCGTGATCTTCGCGGCGTCGCGACTGTGGCGCGGCGCGGGTCACATTGCGGTCCAGCGCCGCCACCTTGCCGTGCGTCCCGGCGCCATGGTCCGCCTCGCGCGGCTCTGCGCCGTGGGAACGTTCCAGCTCCTGATCAGCACCACGGCCTGGATCGGCCTGATCCGCATCCTGGCGACCTTCGGCAGCGTGGTCGTCGCCGGATTCGGGATCGCCATCCGCATCGTGATCTTCGCGCTCCTCCCCGCGTTCGGCCTGAGCAACGCCGCCGCCACGATGGTCGGGCAGTCGCTCGGTGCGAAGGACCCGGGCCGTGCCGAGCGGTCGGTGTGGGTCGCGTCACGGTACAATCTCGCCTTCCTGGGGGCGTTAGGCGGGACATTCGTCATCCTGGCACCGTGGATCGTCGGGGTGTTCACCGCGGAGCCGGACGTGGCCCGGGTCGCGACGCTCGCGCTCCGGATCATCGGACTCGGATTCCCGCTCTTCGCGTTCGGAATGGTGATCACGCAATCCTTCAACGGCGCCGGCGACACCTGGACGCCGACCTGGATCAACCTCTTCGTGTTCTGGCTGTTCGAGATTCCACTGGCCTGGGTGCTCTCGCGTCACACGAGCCTGGAGTATCGCGGCGGGTTTGTCGCCATCACGGCGGCCTACTGTGCGCTGGCAGTCGTCAGCGGCGTCATCTTCCGGCGCGGGAGATGGAAGGCGATGAAGGTCTGAGCACGGAGTTGTGAGCTGTGCGCTGTAATAGAGATTGAAGGGAAGACAACGAAGGAGAACTCCTGCAGTCGCGCTCTTCCGGTACACAACCACCAGGGCCCAACGCGCTGCCCACACCGCGTTGGGTTGGTCGCGCCGAGCTGCTGGCGCTTGCGGTCGGCATCGGCCTGCGACTGGTCCGGTTTCTGGACCAGCGGCCGCTGTGGCTGGATGAGGCAATGCTATCGCTCAACATTCTGAGGCGATCACCGATCGAACTGCTGCACCCGCTTGACCGTGTCCAGATGTCTCCTGTGGGTTTTCTCTGGAGCGAGTGGTTGATCACGCGTTTGGGCGGCTTCTCCGAGCACACGCTCCGTTTCCTGCCTATGGCAGCGGGAGTCATTGGACTGGTGGCGTTCGCGCGCCTCGCGCGCCGGCTGCTGCAACCCCTGACCGCATTGGCCGCCACGTCCTTGGCCGCGCTCTCTCCGCTCCTCATTTACTACTCGGCGGAGGTCAAGTCCTACGGTTTCGATTTCCTCTGCGCCGTCCTCCTGATGCACGCAACACTCAGCCTCGCCGAGAATCCGACGCGCGAGGCGTGGCTTCGATGGGCATTGGTGGCGGCGTTCGGCGCGTTGTTCTCGACCGCGGCGCCGCTGTTCGTGGCCGGTTCGGCGCTCGCGTTGGTCAGCGCCGCTCCACTGCGGCGCCATCCGCGGGCGTGGCTCGCCATCGTCGCGGCCGGAACGCCCGCCGCCCTCATTTTTGTGGCGCAGTTCTTCACCATTTATCACTCGAGCCGGACCACGGAATTCATGCAGGTGTTCTGGACCGAGAGCTTTCTCGATCTCCGGCTTCCGGTCGCAGTGACGCAGATACTGCATACCGCGCGGGATTTCTGGGCGGAGGTACTTTTTGGTCAGGAAATGATCGAGTCGCTTCCACGCAAGACGATGACCATCCTGCTGGCGAGCTCGGTCGTCGGGTTGGCGGCGTTAGGCACACGAGGATCAGTGACCCTGGTGTTGCTGGTCGCGCCGGCATTGCTCGCCGGCGCGGCGTCGTTCGCGAAACTGTGGCCAATCACGCCACGGCTGCTCCTCTTCGTCGTGCCCACCATTCTGCTGGCGCTCCCGCAAGGCTTCGCGACGCTGGCGCGCGCTCTCCCGCGCGTCACGCGCCTGCCGGCGCAGGCTCTGCTGTCAGCGGGCGTCCTCATGGTGGCAATTATGCACCTGCCGAGAACGCTGAACGCTGACTCCCGTTTCGTCGACGTGCCCGGAGCGCTGCGCGAGATCGGGCAACGCGCGAGTCGCGATGCCGCCATCTACGTCGGCGCCGACCTCGAGGCTGTCTGCCGCTATTATCTCGCCTGGCATCCCGATCGCAATCGCCTGCGTTCCGATTCCAGCGCCCGCGAGTGCCGACTGCGCGACACTCATACGGTGATCGGTTTCTACCCTGAGTTCGTCGGGATCCAACCCGGACAGGCATTCACCGGCCCGCGGGCCATCCGTCAGGACTGGCTACAGTCCGAAGTGCAGAGAATAACCGGCGCGCCGGCCGCCGAGATCTGGGTGCTGATCAGCAACAACGCCGTGATTGCCGTGCTGCCGGCACAGCTCGAGGCGTCGGGATTGCGACGATCCCGACAGCATCGGACTTCGACATACCTGCTTCTGACTTACACGCGGCCTCTCACCGCCATGCGATGAGCGGCTGATACGATGACGCCCGGCTCTCGGCCAATGAATTCCGCAACCGCGCGCGTTCAGTGAACTTCGTGAAGGCACCGCGGCCTACAAGGCGGATGTGGGAGGTGGGATGTGGGAGGAACCAGAAGTCTGCTAGCAACCGCGGATATCAGATGTCCGGGTCCTCCCCCATCCCCCATCCCACATCCGTTCTTCAGTACGACGCCCAGTTGTCCGCCGACGAATTCCGCAGCGGCGCCAGGCCATTGAACCTCGTCAGCGCGTTCTCGACGTTGCAGGAATCGAATTGATAGGTCT
>DAIUET010000057.1:8746-12885 GCA_036845045.1 Gemmatimonadaceae bacterium
CCATTGAACCTCGTCAGCGCGTTCTCGACGTTGCAGGAATCGAATTGATAGGTCTTGGTGCCGTTACCGATGTTGCTCGGGGCGACGCTGTAGCCAAGCAGCACGTTGAGGCCGGTGACCAGGGAGCCGCGCACGGTGTTGCTGCCGTTCGACGTGAACGTCCCGCCGACCAGGATGATGCCGTCCCATTCCGTCCCGCCGCTCATCACCATGTCATTCCTGACAATGAGCATCCCACGACCGCTGCCGGGGAGCGAGAAGCTCGATGCCTGGTCGACGTAGATCACCGGCCAGAAGTTGGCATTCGTGAAGCTCGGCCAGGAACCGCCGGGGATGACGACATCCGCCGACAACGACATCCCACCCACGATGCCTTCCCAGTCGACCGAGACCATACCGTTGGCCTGTGACTGCGTCCCCATGTTCAGGATGTTCGGGGAGCCCGACGGGACCGACGCCCCACCGTCCTGCACATAGCCCGGGGAGGCAGGCACTGCGACACCTGCGACCGAAGTTGAGGCCCCGCAGTTGTCGGCGCCGGAGATCACCCCCGATCCACCGTTCTTCACCAGACCGCTCAGGCTCGTCCACGCCGCGAGGGACGTCATCTCCACGTCCTGCCACAGGGCGTACTGTGCGAAGACCCGTTCAGCCAGCGGCGTGTGCACGGGCCGGTTGGTCGTGCGGACCGCGCGCGACCGAATCAGGAAGAGTGGTGCGCTGCCATCCACCGCTGGACGGATCCGCTGCACGCTCACCCACGCATAGCCGTCGCCAAACGCGAAGTGGGCCGAGTCCGGACCGACGAACGTAGTGGGCGTGAACGTGGGGATCGCGCCCACCGGATCGGCGATGAACCGGTCGTAGGCGGAGCGAGCCAGGGCATGCGCCTCGGCGGCGGCCTCCTGGTCCTCCACGACGCGCCGTTCGCTCCCTACCATGCTGAGCGCCGCGGCCGCCGTCACCGACAGGACGACCACCAGGACCAGCGAGAGAACGAGAGCAATGCCTTTGCGAGAGCCGCGAAGCGCCAGACGACGCGCCCGGAATGAAGAGTGTTTCATCGTGGGGTCAGTTGATTCGGTTCATGAAGAAAACCGCGGTCTGCAGGCGCGAGGTTTCCGGCGTCTGCCGCCCGAAGCGTGCGCGTTCGCTCGCGCCGACCAGCTCCAGTTGCAGGCCGCGGATTTCGGACAGCGTGGGGACGACCGTATCAGAGGTATCCTGGTCGTTGCGGTAGAACCGGAACCGCGACGACGCGTCGAAGGGGGCGGCCAGTTCTTCCGCGACACCGGACTGCTCGAGCGTGCGCCACAATCCCACGCGTCCGCCCAGCGCCGTCGACGGCGCGAAGTCGTACCGCACGCGCTGGTAGATGAACGCCACGGCTCCGATCGTGGCGGCCGGCATCTGCGGCGTGACGAGCACGGTCCGGCCGCCCGCTACTGTCGTTATGCTTCCGGCGGTGCACGTGGCATCGCCGCCAGGAGTGACCGAGGTGGTGCCTTCGGTATAGACGTACACGCCGTTGTCCTGGCGGTAGGCGTGTCCGGAGATCGCTGAGGACGCGTAGACCGCGGAGTCGACCGGCATGAGGCTGAGGACAGTCGCCGTGCCCGACGTGCCGCATACGACGCCCATGGCGACGGGAATGCGCAGCGTCACCGAGGAGGCTGATGCCGCTACCATGCCGTTCCCGGTTTCCACCATGCGCGCTTCCGACATGAAGAGGTTCACCGGCGCACGGGACACCGCCCGCGCATCGAGCCGCTTCGTGTTCATGTCGGCCAACCGCGCCTGCGACGTGAACGTCCTGAGGATCGAGATGCCGATGAATCCGAGGAGGGTGAGCGCGACCAGGAGTTCGACGAGACTGATCCCGGCGCGCCGCCCGGAAAGACGGAAGGAGCTCATGTGCCGATGGGGTTGATGGCAGCCGCTCCCTTTGCGCGGTTCAGGTAGACGGTGTCAGGCCGCGCGTACGACGTCGACGGGGTCACGATGAGGCGAACGCGCTTGTAGCCGATCCCGTCGGTGATGTCCGTAACGTCGATGCATCGCGTATAGGTCAGGGAGCCGCTGGTGGATGTCGTGCAGCCGACGCGAGCCGACAGGGAGTCGTAACGCACCGCCGCAAGCTTGTTCAGTTCCTGGAGGACGATGCCGTCACGACTCGACTGCGTGGCGAGGCCCGTCGCTCGACGCGCCGCGATGCCCGTCATCCCCGCCACGCCGAGGAGGCCGATCGAAAGGACCACCAGGCCCACCATGATCTCGAGCACGGCGACGCCCTTCCGGTTCGATGCGGGAGTGTTCTTCACCATGATCGTCGTTCCCCTCTCAGTTGACGGTGACGCGGGAGAATCCCGTCCGGCCAACACTCAGTTGGCGGACGAAACTGCCGTTCGCGAGCCGGATGGTGAACGACGACGAGCTGACGCCGTTCGGAAGGAGCTGAACCGACGACGGGCTCATGGTCACGCTGTCGAGCATGTATTCGGAGCTCGCCCGCAGCGGGCGGCGCAGATAGACGATGCCCGTGGAGCGATCGCTCACGCGCACCTCGCCTGACGCGGCGTCGTAGGTGAGGGTGACCGGCTTCCGCTGCCTGGCGGCGAGCGAAAAGGCCACCGGGATGTCGGCATTGAGCGCACCGCTGGCGGCGATGACGCGGCGCTGCCGCACGCCCTCGCTCATCCTCGGCACGCCGATGGAGAGCATGGTGCCGAACACCACGATCACGATCATCGACTCGATCATCGTGACGCCTTTCCGACCACGCCGGCGTTCGATGTATGCAGGCAATCCTTCGTTGAGCGTCATCTCGGTGAACCTGTAGGGTTTATGAGGCTTTGGGTCATTCATCACACGCCCTTTGTGCGCTGTATCGGAGGGCAGGAGTTGTGCCAGAAACAGCAGAAAGCGTTACGTGGACGTCCCTCGTCATGCGCAGGACCATCGCCGTTACGCGACGGGCGCTGACTCTGCGCCACAGGCACGATGCGGGGGCCCTCGAATGCGGCGGTCGCGGTTGTGACGCGGCGCGCCGGTACGATTTCGTGTGCTTCGTCCCTCACCCGGCGGGCGGAGTGCCGCGAGTGATCAACACCCGATGGGCAGGAGCGGGCGCCGGTCCAGCGCCCTCCTCAGCTACACCCCGCCGCTATGCCTCGCCAGCCGCAGGAGCAGGTGACGCCTGATGTCCTGCCATTCGGAGAGGAGCACGCTGTACATCACCGAGTCGCGCACCGTACCGTCGCGACGGGCCTGATGGTGGCGGATCACTCCGTCCTTTTTCGCGCCGAGCCGCTCGATGGCACGCTGCGACGCGAAGTTGAAGTTGTCGGTGCGCAGCGCGACCACCTGGCAGCCGAGGGTCTCGAACGCGTGCTGGAACAGCAGCAGCTTGCAGGCGGTGTTGATGTGTGTTCGCTGCCAGCTCCTGCCGTACCAGGTATAGCCGATCTCCACGCGATCGATCGCGGCGACGATGTCGTGATAGCGCGTGGACCCGACAATCCGGCCCTGCGTCAGCTCGCGCACCGCCCATGGCAGCATCTGCCCGGCGCTCTGGCCGTCGATGGCGGCCTGGATGTAGGCATCGACCGTGTCCGGCTGGGGCACCGCGGTAAACCAGAGCTCCCACAGGCGGCCATCGGACGCGGCGGCGCGCAACGCATCAGTGTGCGACGCGTTCAATGGCTCGAGCCTGACTCCGTGCCCCTCCAGCTCGACCGGTGCTGGTGTGATCATGCTGTCAGCGGGCGGCGCGCTCCACGTCGGCCCAGGCCGCGATTCCGCCATGACCCCCGACCACACGGTCGACGGTGATTCCCCGCGCGCGCACCATCGCCACGATCTCCCGCGAGCCCGCGGGCGCCAGCGTCGGTCCCGGCGTCAGCACGTCCGACACGAAGAGGATCCGCAGCGCTGGTACGTAGGCGGCGAGCATCCCCTGGGCATGCCCGGTCGGGAGTTCGAGAAGCTGCACCGCCGTGTCACCGGCACCGAGCAGCGTCACCTGGCTGTTTGTCCCCCGCACGGTGGCCATCCGGCCGCCACGGGACAGCGCGTCCGGAGCTACGGTCTTCTGCGCCGCCCCGATACCCCGCACGAACTCGACGTTACGCGGGTGCACG
>DAIUET010000058.1:0-12852 GCA_036845045.1 Gemmatimonadaceae bacterium
CACGGGAGACTCGCCCGCGCCGGTTCCGGATGCCGACCGCCGGCGGCTGCAGCTCATCATTGAACCGGACACGCGGCATGGCACTTCGCCCAGTTACAAGGTGAGCCTGACCGGGGCAGGGGATCCGCCGCCGCGCGTGAGTGACCGCGCCGTTCCCGGTCCGGTAATAGTCCTGACACGCGGTGTGCCGGTGGCAGTCGATGTCGTGAACCGGTTGAAGGATCCGACGGCAATCCACTGGCACGGCATCGAGCTGGAGAGCTTCAACGACGGAGTTCCCGACTTCGGGGGAACCGCTGGCAGCGTTACTCCACCGGTCGCTCCCGGCCAGTCGTTCACGGCGCGATTCACGCCAGTACGCGCCGGCACGTTCATCTATCACACGCACTGGCATGATCCCGACCAACTCGCCGGCGGCATCTACGGTCCGCTGATCGTTCTCGAGCCCGGCGAGACGTTCGATCCGGTGACGGATCATATCTTCGTGCTGGGACTCGACGGGAAACACCGCCTGCAGCCTGACGAGCCGTTTGCGATCAACGGTCTCACCAACCTGGGCCCGCTCGACCTGAAGGCGGGGGTGAAGCATCGCATCCGGTTCATCAACATCACCGCGGACAACGTCGGATTGATGGTCCAGATGATTGCCGGACTGGATCCCGCCCGGTGGACGATGGTGGGGAAGGATGGCGCCGCGGTGCCCGTCCAGGCGCGGGCGGAGCGACCGGCCCGACAGCTGGTGTCCGTAGGCGAGACGTACGATTTCGAGCTCGCACCACTGAAGCCACCGCCCATTCCAAATCTCTGGATGGAAGTCCGGCGCTCGAACGGCGAGCTGCTGTTCCAGTGGCCGGTGCGCATCCAATAGAAAGAACTCCTCGTGAGGTAGCTGCACATGAGAATCATGCGCCTGCCACGACTGGCAATCATCATGGCTGCAGGCCTTACCCTCGGTTCACGCGCCCAGGGACAGCAACACACCGGCCATGAGCTCGGCGCGGTCGACTTCCCCATTTCATGTGGTGCACCGGCTCGCGCCGCGTTCAATCGCGCGGTCGCCTTGCTGCACCACATGACCTATCCGCAGGCACGGGAAGCGTTCGAGCAGGTGCTGAAGACCGACTCCACCTGTGCCATGGCCCATTGGGGAGTGGCCATGACCCTGTTTCAGCCGCTCTGGCCCACACGTCCATCCCCGGCGGCGCTGCAGCGCGGATGGGACGCGGTGCAGAAGGCGAAGCAACTCGCGCCGGCCACGGAAAAGGAGCGGCTGTTCATCACTGCCGCCGAAGCTTTCTTTCTGGAACCCGCCTCCGCGGACTACTGGCTGAGAATCAGGCGGTGGGAGCAAGCCATGGAGAAGGTGCATTCCGCCTTCCCCGATGACGTCGAGGTCGCGGCGTTTTATGCGTTGGCTCACCTGGCGACCACGCGTTCCGACACCGTAACACGCGCCAACGCCGATCGGGCCGCCGAGATCCTGCTTCGCGCCTACGACCGCGCGCCGGAACATCCGGGCCTGATGCACTACCTCGTGCACGCGAACGACGTCCCCACGCGCGAACAGGAATCCCTGGAGGTCACTCGGCGCTACGACGCCGTCGCTCCGCGCAACCCGCACGCGCTGCACATGCCTACGCACATCTACACGCGCCTGGGCGACTGGACCGCGGTGGTGCGCGGCAACCAGCGGGCGGCGGAGGCAGCGCTCGAGCACCCCGCGGGAGAACGCGGCGACCTCGTGTGGGACGAGTTCCCGCACGCCATCGAGTACCTCGTGTATGCCTGGCTGCAGAAAGCCGCTGACGATTCGGCGTTGACGGAGCTCCAGCGGTTGCGCAAGACCGAACGGCTCGAGCCGACGTTCAAGACCGCCTTCCACCTTGCGTCGACGCAGGCTCGTTATGCGCTCGAACGCCGGGACTGGAAGCAGGCGATGGCCATCGTGCCGCGGGAGCCGGCCACCCTGGCGTGGGACCGGTTCGGCTGGGCCGAGGCGATCGTGCACTTCGCACGCGGACTCGGCGCGGCACACCGGAACAACCTCACCGACGCGCGGTCCGCGGTCGACCGCCTGGGACAGATCGAAGACGCGACCGCCAAGGCGGGCGAAGCGCTCTTCGCACGAAACATCCGCATGCTGCGACTCGAGCTCGGGGCCTGGGTGATGCACCGCGAGGGTAAGTCAGCCCAGGCGGTTGCCCTGCTCCGCGAAGCGGTCGACCTCGAGGCGACAACACCCAAGCACGCGGTGACACCGGGGCCGACACTGCCCGCACTGGAACTGCTGGGAGACCTCCTGCTCGAGCAGAAGCGGGCAGGGGAAGCGCTCGAGGCGTACCAGCGTGCACTGGCGCAATATCCCGGGCGATACAACAGCATCCTGGGCGCTGCTCGGGCGTCGCTGGCCGCCGGCGACGTCACGCGGGCGCGGGCGTTCTATGCCGAGTTGCTGGCATTGGCCGGAGCGGGCACGCGAACGGCGGACATGACAGAGGCGCGGCGATTCGTACCTCGTTGAAGCGCCCGGACGCCGTGTTTCGTCGCGCCTTGGGGGACGGCTCACCGGAGATCAGGTCTTGCTGCGGCAGTTGAACATCCACTGCGTCCCGAAGCGATCCTTCAGGCTCCCGAAGTAGTCTCCCCAGAACTGCTCCTGCAGCGCCATCTCGACGGTGCCGCCCTCGGCAAGTGCGTTGAACAGCCGGTCCGTCTCGGCGCGCGTGTCGGGTTCCAGGTTGATATAGACGTTGTTGCCTTGCGAGAGCTTGAACCCCATCGACTCGGGGGCGTCGGTGCCCATCAGTCTGTGACCGGCAAGAATCGGGAGTGAGATGTGCATAACGAGGTTCTTGTCGGCCTCGGGCAGAGCAGGCTGGCCCGGAGTCGGCGGTATTTCGGAGAACCGGGAGATCTTGCCGTCGAACTCCGTACCGAACACGGATCGATAGAAGTTGAACGCCTCTTCGGTCGAACGCGCGAAGTTGAGGTACGTACTCACGCTGGCCATGTCGGCTCCTTGGAATGAGGTTCACCAGGGGGTGTGCAGTATGGCCAGACACTCTCGATCGGTGCCACCCCCTGAAATGGTCGTCGCAGGGATCGCTCTGGAGCAGGCCAGCGCGCAGATTACCCGGGTGATCCCGCCCAGGCTGCCCCGAGTCGCATGATCGGCTCGACGATCTCGCACTACCTCATCCTCGACAAGCTCGGCGAAGGTGGGATGGGTGTCGTGTACAAGGCGCAGGACACGCGGCTGGAGCGGCTGGTCGCGCTCAAATTCCTGCCCGCCAGCCTGGACACGGGCGCCACCGCCCGGCAGCGCTTCGTCAACGAGGCCCGGGCGGCATCGGCCCTCAACCACCCCAACGTGGCGGTCGTCTACGACGTGGGGGAGGCCGATTCGCACTCGTTCATCGCGATGGAGCTGGTGGAAGGGGAGTCGCTCAAGAACCTGTTGCGCGGCGAGCGACTGCGCATCGAGCAGGTACAGGCCCTGGCGACCGAGATCGCCGAGGGACTTCAGGCGGCTCATGCCAAGGGCATCGTCCATCGCGACGTGAAGCCGGAGAACATCCTGCTCACGCGCGACGGCCACGTGAAGATCATGGACTTCGGCATCGCGAAGCTGGGCGGCGGCAACGACCTGACCCAGACCGGTACCACGCTCGGGACCATCGCCTACATGTCGCCCGAGCAGCTGCTCGCCGACCGCGTTGATCATCGCAGCGATCTGTGGTCGTTAGGCGTCGTGCTCTTCGAAATGCTGTCGCGCGAAACGCCCTTCCGCCGCGACCGCGAAGCGGCCGTCATCTACGAGATCCTGAACCGGGACCCGACGCCGATCGGCGTCCTCCGGCCCGACACGCCGCTCCACCTCCGCACGCTGGTCCACCAGCTGCTGCAGAAGGACCCCGACCAGCGTCCCGCGTCGGCAGCCGACGTCGCCACGATCCTGCGCGGCGCGCTAACCACCACGGCGTCGCACGAGGTACCGGCGAAGTCGATCGCGGTGCTCTACTTCGAGAACATGAGCTCCGACCGTGAGAGCGACTACATCTGCGCCGGCATCACGGAGGACATCATCACCGACCTCTCCAAGCTGAGCGAGCTCCGCGTCGTCTCCCGAACGGACATGCTGCCGTTCCGGAACAAGGAGGTGAATATCCGGCAGGTCGGCGAGGCGCTGCGCGTGAACTACGTCCTCGAGGGGAGCCTGCGGAAGGCAGGGAACCGCATCCGCGTGACCGCGCAGCTGATCAACGCCCGCGACGGCTATCACCTGTGGGCCGACCGGTTTGACGGCCTGGTCGACGACATCTTCGACCTGCAGAACGAAGTGGCGCACAAGATCGCCGCCGCGCTCAAGGTGTCGCTGACCGACGCCGACGAGGAGACGCTGGCGAAGAAGCCGACGGACGACCTCCGTGCCTACGAGAGCTACATGCGGGGCCGGGAGTTCCTGGCGCGGCGCGGCAGGAAAAACACCGAGTCCGCCATCCGGATGTTCGAGGACGCGATCGCCATCGACAGTCGGTTCGCGGGCGCCTACGCAGGCCTGGCCGAAGCCTGCGCCTACATGTTCGAGTGGTATGACGGCGCATCGTCGTGGCTGGGACGCGCAATCGAGATGAACCAGATGGCCCTCGAGTGCGACCCCGGCTCGGTGGAAGCGCGTTTCG
This sequence comes from Gemmatimonadaceae bacterium, assembly GCA_036845045.1. GTDB lineage: Bacteria > Gemmatimonadota > Gemmatimonadetes > Gemmatimonadales > Gemmatimonadaceae > JABWBJ01. Next base: position 4,683 of record DAIUET010000058.1, read on the forward strand.
GCATCGCCATGGTCTATTACCATCAGGGCCGGCTGGCGGAGGCCAGGCGCAACTTCCTCGCGGTCGTTCACGCCGATGCCCTCGGAGTCCTCCCCCGCCTTCGCCTCGGCATGATCGCCGACCGCAGCGGTGACCTCGGCGAAGCCCTGTCGCAGTACGAGGCAGCGGCGACCCTCCGGCCGCACGACGACGACCCGTGGCGCATGCTGGCCGCCCTGCACCGGAAGCTGGGCGACCGGGATTTGGCGCAGAACGCCGCCATCCACGTCATCGAGATCACGACGCGGAAGCTCGAGGCGAGCCTCGAAGACGTGGTCCTGCTGAGCCGACTGGCCGAGGCGTACGCGCGGTTTGGGGGAAAGGAGGAGACCCACGCCATCATCCGCCGGGTCCTGGAGGTGGATTCGTCGGATGCGCTGGCGCTGTATCACTCGGCCTGTGCGCACGCGCTACTCGGCGAAGGGCTGCAAGCGGTGCAGCTTCTGCAGCGCGCGTACGAGAACGGCTATCGGGCGGTGGCGCACTCAGCCACCACGGACAGCGCCTTTGACGACGTCCGAGGGCTCCCCGAGTTCAAGCGTCTTGTTGCCGAGGTGGGGTGAAAGGGGTTATTCTCGCGCCGTTGAATCAACGGGGCCTGCGCCTCACCACGATGCCCAAATACGTCATTGAGCGCCTGATCCCTGGAGCGGGGAAGCTGACGGCCGACGAGCTGAAGGCGATCTCGGTCAGGTCCTGTGAAGTGCTGAACGAGCTCGGTCCGCAGATCCAGTGGATCCACAGTTATGTGACGGACAACAAGCTCTATTGTGTGTACATCGCGCCGAACGAGGAAATGGTGCGCGAACATGCGCGCCGCGGTGGGTTTCCAGCCAACCACATCTCGCCGGTGAAGACGTTGATCGACCCGACGACTCCCGAGGAACGCGACGTCGCCTGAGGCGTCGGCAGAAACGTAAGAAGTCCCGTCACCTCCCCAGGTGACGAGACCGCACGGCACGGCCAAAGCGGCCGGATCCGCCGGTCGCTCTCCTTTTCACCTGGTCAATACGGGAGAGATGAGATGTCGAAGGTCCGCATGCTGAGCGCGCTGGCGCTGGTCGTCGCCGCCGCCGGCCTGGCGCAGCCTGTTACTGCGCAGTCCCTGGGGGATCGGCTGAAGAAGAAGGTTCAGGAGAAGGTCGACCGAAAGACCGAGGACGGGCTCAACAAGGTCGCATCCTGCGTGGTCGGCGACGCCGCGTGCGTCGAGAAGGCAAGGAAGGAAGGCAAGACGGTGACGATGACGGATGCGAAGGGCAATCCGGTCGCCGCCGATTCCGCGAAGGGCGCGGTCGCCCCGGCCGCAACATCCGCGAATCTGAAACCGGGTGAGGGAGCCTGGGCGAACTACGACTTCGTTCCCGGCGAACGGGTGCTCCTCGCGGAGGACTTCTCGAAAGATCGCGTCGGCAACTTCCCGAAGCGGTTCGAACTGATCGACGGCAACATGGAGATCGTCGAGTGGCAGGGGAAGCGGTGGCTGCGCGTGGCGTCGGCGGGCCAGTTCTCAATTGAACTGCCGGAAACGCTGCCCGAGCGGTTTACGGTAGAATTCGACCTGACGATTCCCTGGAATGGCATGGCGATGTACGGGCATCCCCACAAGGACGGTATGTCGTTCAGCCAGGGCGCGCCGAACTCGGTGGTGGTCGTGGAAGGGACACTCGCCGGTGTTTTCCGCGGGCAGAACAAGGGTGCGTCGACGGTGGATCCGCGGAATGTTATCGATGGGCTCACCGAGCAATACTCGAAGGCCGGAATCAGCCAGCCGTACCGCGTGCGCGTTCAGGGCGACGGCAAGTACCTGAAGGTGTACCTCAACGAACGACGCGTCTCGAACATCCCGAACGCGGATTTCGCGCGCACCAAGCAGCTCACCTTCCACTTCGATGGCAACATGTGGAGTGGCGAGCAAGCGGCGCCGCTGTTCGGAGACCTTTCGATCAACGCCGGCGGGAAGGAGCTGTATGACGCGCTGGTCGCCGACGGCCGCGTCGCAACACAGGGGATTCTCTTCGATACGGGCTCGGACGTGATCAAGCCGCACAGCACCCCGACGCTCGAAGAAATCACCTCGATGCTGAAGGAGCACGCGGACCTCAAGCTCACCATCGAAGGGCACACCGATAACGTGGGCGACACTGCGGCCAACCAGGCACTGTCCGAGAAACGCGCGGCAGCGGTGAAGGCGTACCTGGTGGGGAAGGGGATCGATGCGTCGCGGCTCGAATCGAAGGGCCTCGGTGCCACGAAGCCGAAGGTCGCCAATGACACGGCCGAAGGTCGGCAGACGAACCGTCGCGTCGAGCTGGTGAAGATGTAGCAGTGAGGGTGTCCCGCATGTAGCAGGTTGCATGGTCACTGCATGAAGCGGGGGACGCAGGGGGCGTAGAGGAGCCGCAGTCTTTCCTCTCCGATCCTTGCGTCCTCCGCGCGCGAGGATGGCATGGAACCGATCTGGAACGGGGTCGACGAGTATTTCGTCGAGCAATTGTCCCTCACCGACGAAGTGCTCGAGGCCGCGCTCCACGACAGCGCCGCCGCGGGTCTGCCGCCGATCAGCGTCACGGCCACCCAGGGGAAATTCCTGGCCCTCCAGGCGCAGCTCCTCAATGCCCGCCGCATCCTCGAGATCGGAACGCTGGGCGGCTACAGCACGATCTGGATGGGGCGCACACTGCCTGACGATGGCGCGCTGATCACGCTCGAGATCAATCCGGAGAGCGTGGCAGTCGCCCGCCGGAACCTCGAGCGGGCTGGCCTGGCGGAATGCACCCACGTCGTGCCGGGACCGGCGCTCGAGAGCCTGTCACGGATGATCGTGGAGCGGGTCGCGCCCTTTGATCTGGTGTTCATCGACGCCGACAAGGAAAACAGCGTTCCCTACTTCGACGCGTCACTGGCACTGTCACATGCGGGTACCGTCATCATCGTCGACAATGTGGTGCGGGAAGGCGCCATCATCGATGGAACCAGCACCGACACGAACGTCCTTGGCATGCGAAGGCTGACCGAACGAGTGGCACGGGAGCCACGCGTCTCCGCCACCGTCATCCAGACGGTAGGGAGCAAGGGCTATGATGGATTCCTGATGGCGAGGGTGAACTAGGGAATGGGGAATCGGGAATGGGGAATGGATAATGGTGCGATTCCTTCAGAGGTGATCCTGGTGCAGAGAACCGTCCACGCGTTGGCAGCAATGGTGCTCCTGATCGGCGCGGTGCCGTCCCCTTCGATTGCACAGCAGGGCTCCGGTGCCGATGCGCGGCTGCGCGCGCTGTATACCGAAGAATGGAACTGGCGTCAGCGTGAGATGGCGCGGCGGAGCGATGCGCCCGGTGAGGCCGGTGCCGCCGACCACTTCCCGCGCGTGGATTCCGCATCCCAGTCCCGCCGGTACGCCTACTGGATGCGGACGCTGGCTGCGCTGGACAGCATCCCGCTCGACCAACTCTCGGGCGAAGAACGGATCAACGCGCGAGTCTTTGGCACCTCCCTGCGCGCGCTCGCCAACGACGTGAGGTTCCGCACGTACGAGGCGCCGCTCAACAGCGACACCTTCTTCTGGACCGAGTTCACGCCCCGCCAGGGATTTGCGACGGTCGATGTATACCGGAACTACCTGGCTCGGCTCCGCGACGTGCCACGGTACTTCGACGAAAACGTCGCCAACATGCGCGCCGGCATCGCTCGTGGCTACACGGTCCCGCGCGTCTCCGTGACCGGACGCGACCGGACCATCGAAGCATACCTGAAGGCCGACTCGACGAACCCGTTGTTCACGCCGTTCGCCCAGATGCCGGCAACGATACCAGCCACCGAACAGGACGCACTGCGTCGCGAGGCAGCCACCGTGCTACGTGACGTCATCGTGCCGGCCTACACGCGGCTCCTCACGTTCGTGCGTGGTGAGTACCTGCCCGGGACGCGGACGACGCTGGCAGCGACGTCACTGCCGGACGGCCAGGCGTACTACAAGGCGATGATCGAGAAGTTCACGACCCTGGATCTCACGGCGCAGCAGATCCACGACATCGGGCTCCGCGAGGTCGCGCGCATCAGGGCGGAAATGGAGGCGACGAAACAACGGGCCGGCTTCGCCGGTTCCATGGCGGAGTTCTTCCACTTTCTCCGGACCGACCCGCAGTTCTACGCGAAGACGCCCCGGGAGCTCCTCTCCTACTCGGCCTACGTTTCGAAGAAGGCCGACTGGAAGCTGGCCGAGACCATCGGCACGATCCCGCGGCGCCGGCACGGCATCCGTCCGGTGCCGGAGGCACTGGCGCCAATCTACACGGGCGGTCGTGGTGGGCTCGAGTCGTGCCTAATGAACACCTACAACCTGCCGGCGCGGCCCCTCTACACGCTGGCGTCCCTGACGCTGCACGAGTGCACCCCGGGGCACAGCTTCCAGGCCGCGCTCGCCCTCGAAGGACCCGAGCGGCCGCCGTTCCGCCGTGGCACCTCGTTCTCGGGATATGGAGAAGGGTGGGGACTCTACACCGAGTGGTTAGGCACGGTCATGGGGATCTATGAGACCCCCTATGAGGACTTCGGCCGTCTGACGTACGAGATGTGGCGCGCCTGCCGGCTGGTCATCGATACCGGCATCCACCAGTTCGGGTGGACGCGGGAACGGGCCATGGAGTACCTCCGGGAGCATGCGGCTCTGGCCGAGCACGAGATCACGACCGAGGTCGAACGATACATCGCCTGGCCGGGCCAGGCGCTCGCGTACAAGCTGGGCGAACTGCAGATCCGCCGCCATCGCCGGGAGGCCGAGGAGAAGCTCGGCGCCGCATTCGATCAGCGAACGTTCCATGACGCCATCCTGGCGTTAGGCTCTGTCCCGTTACCGGTCCTGGAGGAGCGGATGACGCAGTTCATCGCCGACGGAGGCCGCACCCCGCGTTGAATCCCGCCTGACGATCCCGAAACCCGACTTGGGGATCCGCTGCATTCGTCCCATCCGGCAAATCCGGGTTCCAGCATCGACGAATCCGGCTGAACGCGACTTTACGCATCGTTGCGCTAGTTTACGGTCATGACCACCGACGCTCCGCGGGTCGACGCGCTGGCATTCGCCGACACTGATGCGACCAGCGCGAGGGCGACGTGGCCGCTGTACGCCGTGCTCTTTGCGTCGATGGGCATCCTGGTGGGCCTCATCTGGGATATCTCCTGGCACCGGACCATCGGCCGTGACACGTTCTGGTCGCCCCCGCACGTGCTCGAGCAGCTCTCGGCGCTGGTCGCCGGCACCAGCTGCGGATGGCTGGTGCTGACCACCACGTTCCGCGGGTCGGCCGCCGACCATGCGCGCACAGTGCGCTTCTGGGGTTTTCGCGGACCGTTAGGCGCCTGGCTCTGCATCTGGGGCACGCTCACGATGATCGCGTCCGCTCCACTGGACAACTGGTGGCACGACGCCTACGGACTCGACGTCAAGATCATGAGCCCGCCACACCTTGTCCTGTCGTGGGGCATGGTCGGCATCCAGGCCGGTGCCATGCTCATGGCCCTCTCGCGACAGAATCGCGCCGGGCCTGGCGAGTGGCAGCGGCTCGGTTTCCTGTACGCGATGTCGGCGGGAATCCTGCTCACCATGCACGCCACCGGCGTCATGGAATTCGCCGCGTTCCCGAACGACATGCACGGGGCGGCATTCTACCGCGTCACGGCGGTCTTCATGCCGCTCATTCTCGTGGCGACCGCGCGGCCGTCACGACTGCGGTGGCCGGCGACGACGACCGCCGCGATCTACATGGCCATCGTGATGCTGCTGGTCTGGATCCTGCCGCTGTTCCCCGGGACCGCGAAGCTGGCGCCGATTCACAACCCGGTGACGCACATGGTCCCGCCGCCGTTCCCGCTCCTCATCATCGTCCCGGCATTCGCCATCGACCTGCTGATGCAACGGACCCGCGTCAACGACTGGCTGCTCGCCGGAGTGCTTGGTCTCGCGTTCGTGACGCTGATGCTCGCGGTCCACTGGTGGTGGTCGGAGTTCCTGCTGTCGCCGGCGGCCCGCAACCGGTTCTTCGGCGTCGACCGATGGGATTACTACTTGCGACTCGGTGACTGGCGATACCAGTACTGGAACACACAGCCCCCGGCGGCATTCCTGCGGGGCATGGCCATCGCGGTCGCCTCAGCCATGGTGAGCGCCCGGCTCGGTCTCTGGATCGGCCGTGGCATGGCGTCGGTCAAGCGCTGATGGGCCTCGTCAGGCGTCTCGCGCTGCTGGCTGGGATCGCGCTGGTCAGCTCGGCGCACGTCGGAAGCCCGGACGCCTGGTTCGAGGGTCGGGCCGGCCCGTACACCGTGACGGTGCACATCGAGGCGCCACCCGTCGTGCCAGGAATCGCGGTAGTCAACGTGAAGGCCGGTGGCGCAGATATCACCCGCGTGACGGCCTTCGTGAACACGCACGATGCGGAGGGCGGCACCCCGCCGCCTGACGAGTTGGTGACCGCGGCCGATCGACCCGGGTGGCGCCGGGCGCCGCTCTGGGTGATGAATGCCGGTTCCAACCGCGTGACGGTCGAAGTCGAGGGGGCACTGGGGAAGGGTTCCGTCGTCGTTCCCCTCGCCGCCGTCGCCCAGCGTCGGCTCCGCATCGGACCCATGTTCACGGTCCTGATGGTCGGGGTAGGGGCGATCCTCATCAGTGGCATGTTGACGCTGGTTGGCGCGGCGGTGCGGGAGGGCGTCCTCGATCCGGGTGTCACCCCCGATGCCGATCGCCGGCGCCGCGCGAGAAGGGCCATGGGCCGGGCCATCGTCGTCATCGTGCTCGTGCTGGCCGGCACGGGCGCCTGGTGGCGCGCCGAGGACCGCGCGTTCCGCCAGCGCTTGTACCGACCGCTGGCGATCAGTGCCAGCGTCGACGCCTCGTCAGGCAGTCCACGTTTCATCCTGACCATCACCGACAGCACGTGGCTGCAACGTGACGAGGTCGCGCTGCTTCGCGCGAGCGGTGAGGCGCCCACGAGCGGTCTCGTGGACGACCACGGGAAGCTGATGCACCTCTTCCTCGTCGCGGACGACGGACGGTCGGCAATGGCCCACCTGCATCCCGCAACCCCGGATACCGTGACGTTCACGTCGGCGCTCCCTCCGCTACCGGCCGGGCAGTACCGGGTCTTTGCGGACATCGTGCACCAGAACGGGTTCACGCAGACGCTGACGGCAGGCGTCGTCCTGCCGGACGCCGCGCCGCGCGAGACGGTGCTCAGCGACGCCGACGATTCGTGGGCGGCAGGCGTGGCCACCGACAGTCGGCAGGTGCGGCTCGCCGACGGCACCGTTCTGGTGTGGCAACGGGATACGGTCCAGCCCATTCGCGCCACCGAAGAGGCAGGCCTCCGGTTTCTTGTGGAGCGACCGGCTGATGACTCGGCATCCCTGGAGCTGTACCTCGGCATGCCGGGGCATGCCGCCGTGGTGAGGGATGACGGCCAGGTATTCATCCACCTGCATCCGATGGGAACGATCTCGCCCGCCGCGCAGGCCCGCCTGTCCGGAGAACCGGCGCATCCGATGGCGCACCTGAAGACGACCGTCTCCGATTCGCTCTACTTTCCCTATGCCTTCCCTGCACCTGGTAACTACACCGTCTGGGTGCAGATCAAGCGCAGCGGGCGGATCCTCACCTGCGCGTTCAGGGTGACGGTCATGCAGCGATCCTGACGCAAGGCGCACAGGAGTCAGCGTGGTCGCCAGCGGGATCGACTCGCGTGGATTAGCTTGGTGCTTCCAACATTCCGCGATACGATCGGGTTATGGACCCTGCGTTCGGCGAGCGGTACGCCAGGGAATTCCTGGCTGGCTGGGGGACGATGGACTTCAATGGCCATCTCGCCAACACGGCGTACCTCGACGTTGCCGCCGATGTCCGTCTGGCGTTCTTCGCCGAGCACGGCTTTCCGCCTGACGAGTTCCGCCGGCGTGCCATCGGTCCGGTGATCCGCAAGGACGAACTCGAGTACTTCCACGAAGTCGGACTCCATGAACGCGTCACCGTCACCCTCGCCGCACTGGCGCTGAGTCCGGACGGAGCCCGCTTTGCGATCGAAAACGAGATCTGGTCTGCCGCCGGCGAGCGGTGCGCGACCGTAAAGTCGAC
>DAIUET010000059.1:0-12614 GCA_036845045.1 Gemmatimonadaceae bacterium
CCGAACTCCTTCGTGGCGTACGCGAGGTTCGCCACGAAGGCGCCGGTGTGGTATCCCCGTGCCCCGAGTGCCTCCGCCAGCACGGTCGAGCTGCCATCCATCGGCGTCCGCCAGTCCGCGCCATGCTCGTGCGGCCACAGGCCGTTGAAGAAGGACACGTGCGTCGGCAGCGTCCACGGCGCAGGAGCGATGGCGGTCTCGAAGACCGTTCCACGCTGCGCCAGTTTCGCCAGTCCCGGTGTGTTGTCGTGCGGCCCGCCGTACAATCCCATGCTGGCCGCGCGGACCGTGTCCAGGATGATCAACAGAACGTTAGGCGACCCGGCGGCCGCGACCGCCGACGATGCACGCGGCTCCCGGCCGCGCAGGAACACGTACGCGCCGACCATGGTGAACGCCAGCACGATGGCCGCGCGCCCGGCCACCCGCCGGACGCGGAGGTCGGCGAACGTCCCTGACAGCCGCATGGTGATGCCAAGCGCCAGCAGCGCGAGGGCGGCCTTGCTTCCGGGGTACGCCGCCCAGAGGGGCCCAAGGAGGGCGAGGAGAATGAGAACGCCGTGGCCGTGTCGGGTAGCCAGTCCCGAAAAGCGCCTCAGGACGAGCAGCAGAACCGCGATGCCGACGAACAGGGCTGCGTTCGCCAGCGGCTTTGCCCAGAGCACGTCGAGCGAGTGATAGATCGGACGGTCAAGCCCGAAGCGCCGGTACGCCAGGGCGCCGAACTCCCCCGCACTGCCTAGCAGCGCCAGCGAGATGGCCAGGAGCAGAACGTCGCTTCCGGTCAGCCCGCGAAACCCTTTCGAGGCGGTATCGGTCGATGCCGGGGGTGGCTGTTCCGTCGATCCGAGCAGCCGGGTCATTTCGCATCCGCCGGCGTGTGTCGTGCCCGGGCTGGCGGGGTCGATGCGGCCACCAGGTTCAACGCGCGAAAATCGTCACGACACCCTTGGCAGGCATCGTCAGCTGCGCCGTTCCTGTGGTGCCGACCTGCATATCGGGAAGCTGAACGAAGGACTGCGTTGCCGTCGTGAACGTCGCGCCGTACGAGCCGGGCGGCAGCCGCCGGAGTGGCACCGGACCCGCGCTCGCGACGGCGACCACCACCACCAGCTTGCCGTCGGTGTTCCGGAAAGCCAGCGGGTCAAGTCGCGAATCACCGCTCAGCGCACCGATCCGGCGCGCGTTGAACCGGATGTATGAGAAGTACTGACGGAGGTAACGGGACCGGTCGGCCATCACGATCCGCGGCGAACTCGGGTTCGACTGATTGACCACGTAATAGGCGCCGCCGTTGTCCGATCCGCAGAAGCCGAGCACAAACTGCTGCCAGGAAGAGTTGAGGCCGTCGCGGAGATCCTCATGAAGCACCTCGTGACCGGCGGCAATCTTCTCCAGCATGGCGGTCCGCAGGCCGAACTGGTTCGCCCGTGCCGCAATCGCGGTGAGCGTTGCCTTCGACACGCCGGAGTACCGGTGATACGCGACGTCGGTCAGGTACTCCAGGACCCTGGGAACGGAGAGCACACCGTTGAGGTCCGCCAGGGCTGCTGACATGCTGGAGTTCGACGGCGCTATGAAGGCAGGACGATACCCGGCGGCAGCGAGCCGGTCGCCGGTCGCCACGATGGCACGCCCGATGACTTGCGGCGTCCAGTTCGCGGTGTTGTCCGGCTCGAGCACCAGTTCCACCGCGTCAGGCACCCAGCCGTAGCGCGCTTGCAGGTGCTGAAAGGTGGCCAGGATCAGCTCCGCATATTCCCGCGGATCCGATGACTGCTCCCAGGGGCTTTTCCCGAAGTCAACGTAGTTGAGGTTGACGTACAACTTCTCTCCCCGCGCCTGCAGCAGGGCGCGAAGCGGCTGAATGATTGCCTCGACCTTGTGATCGATTTCCGCGAACTGGAAACCGCCAGGCCGAATGACGTCAGGATCGTCGTTGTCGTTGACCGACTGGTAGCGGAACGGAAACCAGTCCGCCGTGGACCTGGACGTCTTGAATTTCGTGTAGTAATCCGTCGGGTTTTCGTGCCCGCTGCGGACGTGGAGCCGGATGCGATCGACGCCCAGTTCGTTGACGAGCCGGTTGAGGAGTTCCTGCCGGTAGGCATTGTACGCCACCGGGTTGCACTCCACCTCCCCAATCTGGGCGGTGCCTTCCCAGCCCTTCATCTCCTGGTAAGTAATCTCCGGGAAGATCTCCACCGCGGGGCCCGTCGGCTCCACAGGGATGACGCGCACGTCCGCCGTGTCCGAGATGCCGTTGCTCGAAGCGACGATGCGGCCGTCGCCAACTGCGACGCCGGTCACCACGCCGGTCGAGGTGACCGTGGCGATCGCCGCACTGATCGTCGACCACTGGACTGTTGGGGCGGGGATCAAGGCCCCTGACTCGCCGCGCACCTCGACCTGCAACGTCGCCGTTCCCCCGGGGACCAGCTCGACGGACTGCGGTACGATCCTGACCGAGGCGCCGCTGACTGGCGGCACATGAAGGAGACTATCGGTGCCGCTGCAGGCAGCCAGCGCGAGGAGCAATGACGCGCAATGCACGGTTCTGGAAATCATAATGAGCAGTTTTTTCCGAGCTCGTCTGGAAACAACCCTGAGGATGTACCATCCTCAGACACCCGGCGGGTCTTCAAGTCCCCACCTGGCAGACACAGCCGACATCCGGATCTGCTCGATCGAAACACGAGCCCAAAGACTGCCGCCTCATGCTTAGAGCCTGAAGTGCTTGCCTGGAGCCAATGCGTTCCCGGCATCGATTCGACGAGGATCTCAACCACCCCTCGCCAGCAGTCAGGCACTGTCACGACATGGCATGGTCGCGCGGCAGCCGATCGTCTGACCGGTCCTGCGCACTGCCTGACGAGTTGACGATTCGACTACTGCCGCGACGGCCGCCCGGTCACCCGTTGAACGAGGAACTTCACCATGCCCACCAGCCGGCGCCAGAACATCAGCACGAAGCCGGCGACCGCCGCGAAGACCGAGGCGATGGGCATCAGCGTATCAGGCCCGATGTACAAGCTGCACCCCTCTCCCTGAAAGTGTTGCGATCCCGGGGCAATCGCCCCCCGCCTTGTCCGTTTCCGGGACTTCAGAACCGGTTACGCGTCACAAAGCCCCTCGGCAACTGTATTGCGTTTACCTTGCCGCAGGTAGCCGTCAGCCCAGTTGCAGGATTGCGGCCACAAGTCCACGCTCCAGTTCGAACCGGGCTCGGCGCGATTCCTGCGTAGTGGGCGAGCGGCCAAGCCAATACTCCCCAACCGGTTACATTGACGCACCGCACCCCTCCCGAACCCTCGGAAAACGAAATGTCGAAAGGAGTTACTGTCTGGTTTACGGGCCTCTCCGGCTCTGGCAAGACAACCGTGGCGACCCGTGTGCACGAGCTATTGCAGGAACGCCACATCCACTCGGAACGCCTGGATGGCGATGTCGTCCGGCAGAGCCTCACGCGGGACCTGGGGTTCTCGAAGGAAGACCGGGATAAGAACATCGAACGCGTCACCTTCGTCGCCAAGCTGCTTACCCGGAACGGCGTCGTCGTACTCACCGCGTTCATCTCGCCGTACAAGCGCATGCGCGACAACGCCCGCGCCGAAATAGGCGACTTCCTCGAAGTCTTCGTGCGCACGCCCATGGAGGTATTGCTCGAGCGCGATGTGAAAGGGATGTACAGGAAGGCCATGGCGGGCGAGATCCAGAACTTCACGGGGGTCAACGACCCGTACGAGGAGCCGGAGAACCCGGAGCTGGTGCTCGACACGGACCAGGAGTCGATCGAAGAGAGCGCGCTGCGCGTGATCGACGCGCTCGAGGAGCGCGGTTACGTAGCCCGCGGCACGTCCGGCGCCGTCTCCGCGAAAGTCGATCGGCAGAGCGAGGCGCGCCGTACGGGCGAGTCGCGGAAGACGCCGGGGCCGAGCCTGCCCCATGGCGGCGCACTCGTGAATCGGGAGCTGGAGGGGGAGGCGCTGAAGTCGGCGCTGGCGCACGCGAAGGAACTGCCACGCCTGACGCTGGACGAGCGCGAGCAGAGTGACCTCGAGATGATCGGTGTCGGCGCGCTGTCACCGCTGACGGGCTTCATGCGCCGTCTGGACTACCAGACGGTCGTCGAGAACATGCGGCTGTCGGATGGGCTGATCTGGGCAATGCCTGTCACCAAGGCCGTGTCGAAAGACGAAGCGGCGTCGCTCAGGGAAGGCGAGGAGATCGCGCTCGTCGACGAGTCGGGCGAAGCGATGGCGATCATGCAGGTGACCGACATCTACTCCTATGACAAGAAGCTCGAAGCGCAGAAGTGCTTCGGCACCACGGACGAGGCCCATCCCGGTGTGGCGCGCCTGTATGCCCAGGGGGACATGCTGATCGGCGGCCCGGTGCAGGTGCTCCGGCGCCCCGCGTACAGCCAGTTCAACGAATACCGCCTGACGCCGCTGGAGACGCGTAAGCAGATGGACGAGAAGGGCTGGAAGACCGTCGTCGGGTTCCAGACGCGCAACCCGGTCCATCGCGCACACGAGTACCTGCAGAAGGTGGCGCTGGAAACCATCGATGGACTGTTGCTGCATCCACTGGTTGGCGCGACGAAATCCGACGACGTGCCCGCCGACGTCCGCATGCGCACCTACGAAGAGATTCTGGCGCACTACTACCCGAAGAACCGCGTCATGCTCTCGGTCTTCCCGGCGGCGATGCGTTATGCGGGGCCGCGCGAGGCGGTCTGGCACGCCATCTGTCGCAAGAATTACGGCTGCACGCACTTCATCGTCGGTCGCGACCACGCCGGGGTGGGCAACTACTACGGCTCGTACGACGCGCAACTGCTGATCGATACGCTGCCACCGCACGAACTGGGCATCACGCCCGTGAAGTACGAGCACACGTTCTACTGCCGGACGTGCGGGAACATGGCCTCCACGCGCTCGTGCCCGCACGGCAAGGAACACCATGTCATCCTGAGCGGCACGAAGGTGCGCGAGATGCTGACCAATGGTGAGCTCCCGCCACCGGAGTTCACCCGGCCGGAGGTTGCGCGCATCCTCATGGACGCCTACCAGGCACAAACGGCGGCGGCAACCCACTGACCACGCCGTGACCTCCCCCGGCGGCCGGCGCTTCGCCGACCTGCAACTGCACTCCTCAGCCTCCGATGGGTCGGATTCCCCATCGGAGGTTGTGCGTCGCGCGGCGCGAAAGGGTTTCGCGGCGATCGCCCTTACCGATCACGATACCATGGAGGGCGTTCCCGAGGCCGCGGCCGCGGCGGTCCGGGAAGGCATTGAACTGATTGCGGCCTGTGAGCTTTCCACCCTCGATGACGCTGAGCGACAGATCGACATTCTCGCCTACGGCGTCGACGTCAACGACGTCGAGTTCCAGGCGACGCTCACCACGATCCGGTCCGGGCGCCTGGGTCGCGCCTGGCTGATGGTCCAGCGTCTCAACGCACTGGGGTACGCGGTCTCCTGGGAGCGCGTGCAGGCCATCGCCGGCGGCGAGAACATCGGGCGTCCGCATGTGGCGCGCGCGATGGTCGAAGCCGGAGTCGTGCCCTCGGTGAAAGACGCCTTCACCCCGCACTTCATCCTCGACGGCGGTCGATGCTACGTCCAGCGCGTGAAGATCAGCCCCGCCGAGGCGATCGAGCAGATTCACCGCGCCGGCGGGGTCGCCGTGGCGGCGCACCCTGGCCGCACGGCGCTCACCGACGACGAGGTGGCATCCCTCGCCAACGCGGGTCTGGATGGTCTCGAAGTGCATTATCCCCGGCATTCCAGGGGTGAGACCGCCCGCTTCCTCGAGCTGGCGGGACGATTCGACCTGCTGGTGACCGGCGGATCGGACGACCATGGCGACATAAACGAAGGGAGGCTGATGGGACGGATCCGATTGCCATGGCTGCACGTGGAGCGTCTCAAGGAAGCGATAACGCAGCGTTCCTACCGAATAAGCTGAGCGTCGTACGACGGGCCGGGAGTTGAAGGTGCAAGCGCATCTCCCGTCCCCCGTCCCCCGTCCCCCGTCCCCTGTCCAACTTGCCCGTTAGGCCCGATTCCCCGGCGGAGCAGGACTCGTCGACCAGCTTTCGCTGGCCGGCGGAACGACCGCGGCCGACGCCGCCGGACGTGGAGCCGGTCGTCCCGAAGCCCGGCATCCGGTGGAAACGCATCGCCCGCTACGGAATCATCTGGGGGAGTGTCGCGATCGCGCTCGCGATCTACCTCGCGCCGGCACCGGAAGGACTGAGTATCCCCGGAAAGACGTCGTGGGCGGTGTTCATCCTCTGCACCGGACTCTGGGTCTCGAACGCCATCCCATTCGGCATCACGGGCCTCGTGGCCGTCGCGCTGCTGGCGGTCACCGGGGCGATGCGCACGTCCGAGGCATTCGCCGCATTCGGAAACTCAGCGGTCTTCTTCCTGATCGGCGTGTTCATCATTGCCGCGGCATTGATCGAGAGCGGTCTGAGCAAGCGATGTGCCCTGCTCTTTCTCAGGCCCTTCGAGCGATCGCCATACGCCTTTGCGACCGGGATCATGCTCGCGGGTGCGTTCGGCACGATCTGGATGCCTAACCAGGCGACGGCGGCGCTGCTGTTTCCCATCGCCGTGGAAGTTGCCCTTGCGCTGCGCCTCGTGGTCGGCCAGAGCGCGTACGCCAAGGTGCTGTTCCTGTCGCTGGCCTGGGGCGCCATGATCGGCTCGAACGCGAGTTTCCTGGGCAGTACGAGGGCCGCGCTGGCGATCGGCATGCTGCAGGAAAAGCATGGCGTGAGCATCTCGTTCACGCAGTGGGTCATCGCCGCGCTGCCGATCGTCGTACTCGGATGCGCGGTGGCGCCGTTCGTCCTGAGGCTCTGCTTCCCGCGCGAGCAGGTGGCGTTTACCGCCGCGCGCGAAGTGCTGGAGGACGCGGTCCGCGAGATGGGGCCGATGGGCCGCCGGCAATGGACGGTTGCGGCCATCGTCGCGCTCACCATCGCGGCGTGGATGGTTCTGGGCAACCGCGTCGACCTCGCCGTCATCGCGCTGCTGGGCAGCGCGGCGCTGTTCGCCACTCGCGCGATCGAGTGGGAGGAGACGGAGCGCCGTATCTACTGGAACATCGTGCTGATGTACGGCGGTGCGATCGCACTCGGTATCGTGATCGACCGCACGGGCGCCGCCCGCTGGCTCGTGGATGCCGTGTTTCGCGACGCCACCGTGCCGTCAACGATGGCCATTGTCGCGGTGGCCCTCGCAACATTGTTGCTGTCCCAGTTCATGAGCAACGTGGCGGCAGTCGCGGTCATGCTACCGCTCGCCTTCAGCATCGCCACGCAGCTCGGCGCCTCGCCGGTCGCGCTCACCCTGGCCACGTCCATGGGGGCTGGGCTCGATTTCGCGCTGCCGTTCAGCTCCGCCCCCAATACCATCGTGTTTTCCAGCGGCTACCTTCGAATGACGGATGTCGTGAAGGCGGGCGGGGTCATGACGATCGTCTCCATCCTCCTGGTGGTACTGCTGGTCTGGGTCTGGTGGCCCCTTCTGGGACTCGTATGAACGGGATTCGTGGCGCCACGCTCTGGTTCACGGGACTGCCGTCGTCAGGCAAGTCCACGATCGCACGTGCGGTCTTTCATCGCCTGCTCGATCGCGGGCTTGCCGTCGAGCTGCTGGATGGTGCCGAGGTGCGCGAAAGCCTCTCGCGCGGCCTCAGCTTCTCCAGAGAGGACCGGGAGGAGCACATCCGCCGCATGGGCTACGTGGCCAAGCTGCTTTCCCGCAACGGTGTCATTGCCATCTGCGCCGCCGTGTCGCCGTATCGCGCCACGCGTGACGAGGTGCGGCGGAACACGACCCGGTTCGTGGAGGTGTACGTGGAGTGTCCCGTCGACGTGGCCGAGGCGCGGGATACGGATGGCTGGTACGCCCGCGCGCGGCGCGGGGAGGTCGAGGAGTTCACCGGGGTGAATGCGCCGTACGAGCCGCCGGTCGCGCCCGAGGTGCACATCCATTCCGACCGGGAATCAGTCGATGCGGCCGCCGACAAGGTGATCGCGCGCCTGGAGGAACTCCATGTGGTCGCGCGCGAAGTCGATGAACGGACGCAGGACGAAATGCGGAAGCGCCTAGCTGCACTAGGGTACAGCTGATGTGTGGCATGCCGGCTCTGCTGTCATCACTGTGCGCTGACGTCCGCACTGTAATTGCGGATCGCGACACAGGCCGCCATGGAGTCACTCACTGACGGCTCGGGAGCCACGCGCAGCAGGAGCGTGCGCGGTGAAACCTGCTTCACCAACTCAAACTCCCTGCAGGCGGACCTGAGCAGCCTGGCATGACTCCGGGCATGGACCCCGACGGGGGTGAGCACGGTGTAGCTCACATCGCGGGACCGAAGATACCCACCGAGCGTTGTCGGGTTTTCGCGCAATCCCCGGTCCTGATTGATGGACTTCCGGCCGGAGTGGACGTAGAAGGCGCGTTCCTTGGACACAAAGAACAGGGCGTCGGCCGGTGTCGAGTCCCGAACCCAGTTTGCCAGCGAGAGAAACTCCCGCTCGTACACGGGCCAGCATGTCGGGGACTCGGCCGGTGCGCCGCGGTCACAGGCGAGCCGCTCATTCAACGCCGGTGCAGTGTCGCGGATCGCGCCGAGTGCCAGCAGCGCGCCGACGCCGAAAACCGCGACGCCGCGGTAACGCGGAGCGAACCGTCCCGCGAATACCCAGACGCCGGACAGCAGCAGCACAAAGAGCAGCGGCGCGATCGGGCGAACGAGACGGTCGAAGGCGAACGCCCAGAAAACGAGCAGCAGGGCGTATGACACCAGGAAGACCACCGCCAGGAGCCATTTCCGCAGGAGCGCCATGGTCCCCACGACTCCGAATACCAGGAAGCTCGCCACCCACGCCACGTTGTCGATCGGAGTTCCGGGAGCCGCAGGGACAGCGAGCGTGGTAGGGATGTATCTGGTGAGATATTCCCGGAGACGGGGGATCAACCGTCCGAATCTGGTCGCGACCGTCTCGGTGAACGTATCCTGACGCCCCCTCAGGTCCACGACGTAGAGCCTGCGGTCGGAGGCGTCCGGTGCACTGAAGGAGAATGCGAGCCACGCGGCGACAGGCAGCGACGCGAGCGCCAGGCCCGCGACCCACGTGTATCGACGTCTCCAGAGCCAGTAAGCTGCCAGCCCGGGGATGAAGACCACTCCCGCGGTTCTCGTGAGGGCGGCCAGAACAGTCGCGGCCCCGGTGACGACGGCGAATCGCGTTCCTTCGGATTCGCGCGAGACCCCCCACAGGGCAAGAACGATGAAGAGCTTGAAGGGGGCCTCGGACATGAGGCTTCCCGCGTCGGCCAGTGACCATGGGTTGATGGCGTAGAGCGCGGTGGTCACCACGGCGATTTCGTCTCCCATCACGCGCCGCGTGGCGTCGAACAGCAGCACGACGGATACCGCCGAGCATAACGCGACAAACGCGAGGAGCGCGTCGAGACGGTTCCCCATTACCGACCCGACCACGGCGAGCATGGCCGGGAATCCCGGGGGGAACCGGGCGTGGATCGGCGCGAGGACGTCCTGCGTCTCGGTGTACTGGAAACTCTGCAGCTCGCGAGACAGCAGCAGGAATGCGGCGTCGTCCTCGCCCCAGCCCAGACCAGGCGTCCGCATCAGCCAGGCGAGACCGAGATGGACCAGCGCCATGGCGAGCGCGAACCACTGGGCGCGAGACAGGCTTCTCATCAACCGTTCGGCCGGTTTTCAGGAAACGTCTGGGACACCGGATGCTCGGCTCCGAAGTCTGGGTTCACTGTGCGTATCGGAGTGCGCGCCTTGAGGGGGATTTGGAGCCTTTAATGTACGAGTCAGTCAGCTGTTGTGCCCGTTCGCGGTCACCGGGCGCGAGCCCGAGGCCAGGTCACCCCGGGTGAGAAGGCTCATCGCTCGCTCAGCGCCTGCACGATTCGGGCGCCCGCATGACCATCCCATCCTTCCGGCGCTTTGGCCCCCACTGGTACGCGCCCCTGCGCCAGTGCACCCTCGACGGCATCGAGGATTCCCTCCGACGTCGGCGGCCACGGTACCAGCCGGTTTGTGCCTTCCGTGATCGTCACCGGACGCTCAGTCGCCTGGCGCAGCGTCAGGCAGGGCACGCCCAGGACACTCGTCTCCTCCTGAACACCTCCGGAGTCCGTGATGACCACGGCGGCCGCGTCCTGCAGGCCAAGCATTTCGACGTAGCCAACGGGCTCAGGAACCTGCAACGGTTTCAGGAGTGCCTCGAAGCCGAAGGTTCGGACCCGTTCCCGGGTTCTGGGATGCATGGGCAGTACAACTGGAAGCCGCTCCGCCAGGCGCGCCAATGCCCTGAGGATCTCTTCGAGCCGCGCCGGATGGTCGACATTGGATGGTCGGTGGAGCGTGGCAAGCGCAAAGGCACCGGTCCGGACTCCGAACATTCCGGGTACGTCCAGTGCACGCGCGGCTGGGAGGAGTTGCAGCAGAGAATCGATCATCACATTGCCGACGAATACGATGCGGTCGGGATCGATTCCTTCGGCGGCCAGGTTCCCGTGCGCGTCGCGCGAGGGCGTCAGGAGGAGATGGCTCAGGCGGTCCGTCAACACGCGGTTGACTTCCTCGGGCATCGACCAGTCGCGGCTGCGAAGGCCCGCTTCCACGTGCGCGATGCGTGCACCCCCATCCAGTTTCGCGGCGACGAGCGCACAGGCCAGCGTCGAGTTGACGTCACCAACGACGACCACCCAATCGGGTCGCTCGGCATGCAGAACGGGCTCGAACGCTTCCATGACGCGCGCGGTCTGCTGCGCGTGCGTGCCGGAGCCGACGCCGAGGTGCCAGGCCGGCGCCGGCATCGACAGGTCGCGCAGGAACGCATCGGACATCGACGCGTCGTAGTGCTGCCCCGTATGCACGAAAACGTGCGTTTCGCCCGCGCGGTCCAGCGCCGCGAGAATGGGGGCCACCTTCATGAAGTTCGGGCGGGCGCCCGCGACGACGACAGCTTTCATCCAATCGGGATCGTTATCGTGCCGTTGCGGACAACCGCGGCTGACTCCGTGTTGAAGCAAGTTGCGCGCCAGAAGCCGAACGGGACGGTAGGAGTGGCGTATGGCTCAACCCACGTTAGGGAAGTGCCGGAATGGAACGGATGGAATCTGCCGGGCTCGGGTGGCTGCACGAGGGAATCCTAGCGTGTTCGCCTGCGAAGTTGGTTACAGTTCACGTTCCGATACGTCCGCCGGATCCCTGACTCTCCGCATTCACGCGGTATGCGCGCCAATCGCGACGTGGCCCGTGAGTCAGCGCGGACGGTTCACCTCGAAATGAGCTGTTTCTGCACCGAACGTTTCCTGACGCATCGCGTGTGAACCTGAACGTCCCCGGCAGGCGGATGTCCGCTGCTCGCTGCATTCCCGGCCGGTAGCGTGGTTCCACCTCTCATGCAGATGGCGCCACGAGCGAGGCAGGCCGCCGGGATGCTGGCTCTCGCCCTGTCCGTCTCGATCACGTTCACGAGTCAGAAGTGGGTCGGAGGCACCAGCATCTACGCGCCGGAGCTCGAGGAGAAGCGCGAAGTAATGCACACCGCCATCCTGTATAACGAGCTGCCCGATTCCGTGGAGAGCTGGTCCTCGCTAGGAAGTAACGGACTCAATGCCCGTGTGCTCACGGTCTGGATCGCGGAAGGGATTCACCAGGTGGCTGGCCTGCCGATCCACCGCAGCTACCTGGTGCTCGAAACGGCGGCGCTGTTGCTCTGTTGCCTTCTCCTTTACGCCTTCCTGGAGCCCTACACCGGATGGCCGTTCGCGCTCGGGGGGTTGCTCTACTGGGGAAGCATCCTCTCGCTGACCTACGCCAACCACCACTTTCATCCGTGGGACAAGCCTTCCATCGCCCTGTGGCTGCTCGCGCTGATCTGCACGCGACAGCGCCGGTGGTGGTCGCTGGCCGCCGTGCTGGTGGTCGGTGTCATCACCAAGTACGACATCCTGGTGTTCCCGGCACTGGTGTTCCTGGCCTACCGGCGTTCCGAACCCTGGAAAACGAACGTATTGCGAACGGCTGGCCTGCTGGCGCTGACCGTTTCCACGTTCCTGGTCCTGCGCTGGCTGGTGCCAGGCGGTTTCGAACGGCGGGACGTGGTCAGTCAGGTCATGACCAACCTGATGGTCCTCCGCGACGGCTGGTATTTCTACCCGCCTTTTCTGGCGTTCGGTATCCCGGCCGCTCTGGCGGCGATGGGATATTCCATCGCCGACCAGTTCGCGAAAGGCTGCGTTCAGCTCGCGGTCCTTCTTGGGCTGATCCTGTTTCTGCAGACCAATTTCGTTGAGGTCCGTGCCGAAGTCCCACTGTTGCTGTTACTGCTCCCGTCTGCGTGGTATGGTGTGCTTCGCCTTGCCGCGACTCCGGCTGTCCGGCAGATCTGAGACAGACGATGAATATCGAGACCGTCGGCTCCCAGTCCTCACGGCAAGGCACTCGGTGACCGCCTCGATCACTCACTCATGATTTCCGTTGTCGTTCCGGCGTTGAATGAGCAGGATCAGGTCGTCGCGCCAGTAGCGAAGGCTGTGGTA
>DAIUET010000060.1:0-12596 GCA_036845045.1 Gemmatimonadaceae bacterium
CGCGGCTTGCGTGCTTCGCGGGTACCGTTCCGCGAGCCGCGCAAAGAGCTGCGCCGCTTCACGAAAATCGCCGTCGTCGAGGACACGCTTCGCGACGCGCAGCGCGGAATCCGCCTGGCGCTCCAGCTCATTGGCGAACATCAGGGGAGCGCCGGCCGCCGCCGGATCGACGGCGATCGCCACGCGACCTTCGGCCACCGTGACGACGGCGCGGCCTGCCTGAACCGACACCGCTTGCGCGGCGAGCGGGAGTGGCAATGCGAGCATCGCCAGCAGGACAACAGGGGTGATACGGGTGCGGGTCGGGCGTTTCATCGATGACAGATCCTCAGTTGCCGCGCGAGAAACCGGCGGGAATGGAAGAGCGAATGCGGGTGAGCATCTGCTCACGAGCGATCGCGCGGTCAATCATGGCGCGATCTTCCGCCGGGGCATTGGGGTCGAGTTGGACGATCCGCACGAGGACATACTCGAGGTCCTCGAGGAGCTGGCGCCGGTTGGCGTTTTCCGCCGCCGGCGAGTCCATCAGCAGGCGCGTCGTTGCCAGCAGGTCGCGCGCCAGTCGTTGCATGGCCTGGTCGCTCTCGATCGGTTCCGTGGCGCGGAACGACGTGAGCATCGACTCGACCGCCGTGAGGTGGGCCACGGAAGCCACGTCGTAGGTCGTGTTCGTGAAGACGGAGTCGGCCGGCTGCGACGAGACCATCATCCCCGTCGGCTGCTGGCCGACGGGCCCGCGCATCCAGTAGCCGAAGCCGATGCCGGTAGCGATCAGCAGCGAAGCTGCTATCGCCAGCGACCAGCGATCAGCGACCAGCGACCAACGGCGAGGTGCAGGACGCGCCTGACGAGCGCGGGCGATCGCGTCCCACATCTCCTCACGCGGGACGTCGGCGGGCGGACGGTGATAGCTATCCGCGTTGTCCTTCAGCCAGGTGTCAAAGCGTTCTTCACTCATGCGGTCCATGCTCCGGCGAAGTCCGCGAGGACCTCGCGCAACCGGGCGCGGGCCCGGAACAGCTGTGCCTTCGACGTGCCCGACTGGATGCCGAGCACCTCACCGATCTCCTCGTGGGTATATCCCTCGAGGTCATGCATCAGGAACACCGTCCGATACCCGGGCGGCAGGTCCGCGATCGCCTTGTGCAACCGGTCCTTCAGGTCGGGGTCCGCCACCCGGTCCTTCCTGCCTAACAAGTCGGCCGCCTCGATTCCGACTTCGCGCGTGCGAAGGCGCCGGACCGAGCGGATGCCGTTCAACGCGACGGACATCGCGATCGTGTACAGCCATGTGCCGAACGAAGACTCACGGCGGAACGTCGGCAGCCGGTCGAACGCGCGAATGAAAGCCTCCTGAGTGAAGTCCCTGGCCAGGTCGTCGTCCCCCGCCACGCGAAAGGCGAGGCGGTACACCCGATCCACATGGGCGTCGTAGAGGGCACGCTGGGCGGCCTGATCGCCCTCGATGGCCCGGGCGACGAGCTGGGATTCGGACACTGAACAGGGTTCGGATTTTACCCGGTGTTTCTGGGCGCCCTTCTGACACAGCCCCAGCCACGATGGTTTCGTCGAAAACGGCCTGGCGGCGTGCTGATTGCTACGTGCCAGTGCTGCTGCAACGTACCGGCGCTGAGTGCTGGAACTGCTTGGGGCGTTGTGCTTTGCCGCCTCCCCACTCTCCCGTCGCCTGTCCCCCGTCTGCAATTTCCCGCATGCCAAACCAGGTGGCAGCGCCGATTCCGGGCGAACCCAACGCACGCCCGACACCACCGCCGCTGCTGATCTGGCGCTGGGCGGCCGTGTTCGCCACCGCCTTCATCATCCTGGCCTTTGGCGCCCCCGAAGGCATCACGACGGCCTCGTGGCGGCTCTTCGCGATCTTCGCCGCGACCATCGTCGGGTCGATCGTGCAGCCGCTGTCGGCGGGCGCCGTGGTGTTCCTCGGCGTCTGCGCGATCGCCCTGACCGGCACGATGACGCCGGTCGATTCCCTCCGCGGTTACGCCGATCCGATCGTCTGGCTGGTGCTGTGCGCGTTCTTCATCGCGCGAGGGGTGCTCAAGACCGGACTGGGGCGGCGCATCGCGTTCCTGTTCATCCGGTTGCTGGGCCGGCGCTCGTTAGGCCTCTCATATGCACTGGTTTCGACCGACGCGGTTCTCGCCACCATCGTGCCGTCCAACAGCGCCCGGGCCGGGGGCATCATCTTCCCGGTGGCGCGCAGCCTGGCCGAAGCCTACGACTCGACGCCCGGGCCCACCGCGCGGCGGCTCGGCGCGTTCCTGATGACGACGGTCTACCAGTGCGACGTGGTGGCGTGCGCGATGTTCCTCACCGGGCAGGCGTCGAACGTCCTGATCGCGAAGTTCGCCCTCGACGCGGCCGGGTACGAGATCTCGTACGCGAAATGGATGCTGGGCAGCATCGTGCCGGGACTCGTCGCGCTCCTCCTCGTCCCGCTCATGATCTACCGGATCTACCCGCCGGAGGTGAAGCACACGCCTCACGCGACGGAGTTCGCGAATGAGGAGCTGCAGAAGCTCGGGCCCATGAGCCGCGACGAGCGGATGATGCTCCTCGTCTTCGTGCTGGTGGCGGGACTCTGGATCACGCAGGCGTGGCACAGCATCCACTACGCCGTCGTCGCGCTCGTCGGCGTCGCGGTCCTGCTGCTCACCAAAGTGCTCGAATGGGACGACCTCATGTCGCAGCGGCCGGCGTGGGACGTCTTCATCTGGTACGGCGGGCTGGTCCGGATGGCCGAAGCGTTAGGCGAGACCGGCATCACCAAGCGGTTCGCCGAGGTGGTGGCGGGGTGGACGGTGGGCTGGAGCTGGGCGGCGGCGCTGGCGGTGCTGCTCCTGATCTACTTCTACGCCCACTACGCCTTTGCCAGCATCACCGCGCACGCGACGGCGATGTTCACGCCGTTTCTCGTCGTCACGCTGGGCGCCGGCGCGCCGGCGACCCTGGCCGTGCTCGGCCTCGCGTATTTCTCGAACCTGAGTGCGTCGCTGACGCACTACGGCACGACCCCGGCACCGATCTACTTCGGGGCCCGCTACGTCACGCAACGCGAGTGGTGGAAGATCGGCTTCGCCTGCTCACTCCTGACCATTCCCCTGTGGGCGGTGCTCGGGTTTACGTGGTGGAAGATCCTGGGATGGTGGTGAGGGAGTTGCGAAGTTGAGAAGTTGCGAAGTTGAGAAGTTGCGAAGACAGAGGATGGCGACTTGGCAACTTGGCGACTTGGCAACTTGGCAGCTTGGCAACTTGGCAACTTGGCAACTTGGCAACTTCGCAACTCGGCAACTCTGCAACTCTGCAACTAGAATGTCCCTCTCACGTCCCACCACGCCGCGATTCATCGAACAACTCGAGACGCCGTGCGCGCTGGTGGATCTCGACCGGCTGTCGCAGAACCTCGACCGGATGGCCGCCTACTGTGTCCTGCATGGGCTGGCGCTCCGCCCGCACGTCAAGACCCACAAGTCCCCGCGCATCGCCGCCGAACAGCTCCGCCTGGGGGCGGCGGGCCTGACCTGCGCCACGCCTCGCGAGCTCGAGATCATGGCCGAGACGTGCGACGACCTCCTGCTCGCCCATCCGCCGGTCGGCGCCGCGAAGCTGCACCGGGTGGTGTCCCTCAGGAATGACGTGCGGCTCAGCGTCGCGATCGACTCCCTCGAGGCCGTCGATGTGCTGGCTGAGGCGGCCGATGCCGCGGGACGCGCGGTGGATGTCCTGGTGGAAGTGGACGTCGGCATGCGCCGCGTCGGGGTCGCCGCTCCCGACGAGGCCATCGCGATCGCCCGGCGCGTTCGCGGCTTGCCGCCCCTCGCCTGGCGCGGCATCGCCTTCTACCCCGGTCACGTGCGCCAGCACCGGCTGGAGCAGGACGAGGCCCTCGCCCGGCTGCGCGACGACGTGGCTCGCTTCCGGGGCGCGTTAGGCAGCGCCGGGTGCGAACCGGAGGTCGTGAGCGGCGGGTCGACACCGGCCGCCTGGCGGATGCACGAGGTCACCGGCGTGACCGAAGTCCGGCCGGGCACCTATGTCTACAACGACCGCGCCACGTTCGAGGTCGGTGCCTGTGCCTGGGAGGACTGCGCCCTGACCGTCCTTGCCACCGTCGTCAGCACCGCCGTCCCGGGGCAGGCCGTGGTGGACGCGGGCAGCAAGGCGTTAGGCAGGGAACCGCTCCCCGCCGGCGAGACGGCAGGATACGGCTGCCTCCTCGACCGTCCCGATGTGCGCGTGATCCGCATGTCCGAGGAGCATGGCATCCTGGACCTGCGGGCGGGCGACTGGCGGCCGCGCGTGGGGGACACCGTCCGCGTCGTCCCCAATCACGTCTGCATCGTCGTGCACCTGAACGACGTGGTGCACGGCGTCCGGGGCGCACTGGTCGAGACGTCGTGGCCGGTCAGCGCGCGGGGACGTGTGCCGGTTGCAGTACCGTAGACGGCACCAGCAGCTCGACGCGCAGGTTCACCTGGTCGCCGATCGCCCACAGCAGGGGATTCAGGCGGCGGATGCCGCGAACGGTCCCGATGGCATGCGGGCGTCGCGTGACCGAGAAGCCGGCGGTGAGGCGGTGCTGTCCGGCCGACATGCGCTCGTCGTGGACCAGCGTGGATACCTCGCGGTCATGGCCGCGCAGCGTCAGGCGCCCGCGCACCTCCCAGCGCCCATTGCGGCGCACCACCTCGTGACTCACGAACCGGATCACCGGATGGCGGGCGGAATCGAGGAAGCGCAGTCCGCGCAGGTGCCGGTCCCGTAGTGATATGCCCGTCCCCACCGAGTGGCTGTCGACCTGGATCGTGATCGACGCGTCCTGGCCACCGGCCCCCGGGAACTCCACCGTTCCGCTGACGTCGTCGAAGGACCCGGACACGGAGATCACTCCGAACCAGCGCACGCTGAAGGTCACGCGCGCCTTCCCGCCGTCGACCCGGACGATGGACCGCGGCGTATCCATCAGTCGTCCGGAGCGCCGCGGTTGATCCAGTTCACGATCGTCTGGATCTGGTTAGGCGTCAGCGGTCCGGAGCCCAGCGGCATCCGGGACAGGCCCAGTCGACGTGCCTCGTCAGGGCCGATGGCGATGGCCAGCCAGGAGTCGGCGGCGTCGCCCGGGCGGACGAGCACCTCGCCGGCGCGGGTCTGCGACGGTCGGTTGAGCAGTGCCGCGTGAGCCGACGCCGGCGTCAGCACCAGCCCCGCCTGGTGGGTAGCCTCCGAGTGGCAGCCCCCGATGCCGCAACGCCGCTCGAAGATCGGCACGATGTCACGTTGGAACTGCGGAGCCGCGACGACCACGTCCGGCAATCCGCCAGCGGGCGAAAGCGGGCCCTCGAAGTCGGCGCAGGCGCCGATCATCGCGGCCAGGACGAGTTGCGTGAGGCGTGCGCCGTTCATTGCCACACCGTCCATCGGCCCGAAAGGCGCCCTGTCAGGAGGCTCCCCGGGGCATAGAACAGCTCTCCGCCAGCGAACACCGCGCGCCGGACACGCCACGAAGCACCGAGCGCGCCGTGCGGCCGGACGGCGCGCAGCTCCAGGATGGGGTGGTCGGGGTCGCGATCACCGCTGACGGTGAGGACACCGATGTCGAACCGGGTCCGGTCGACCCGCCCGCCGACCATGGCATAGATCCGGCCGCCTCCACTGCCTAACGACCTGGACACGACGGCCTCGCCGCCGAGCATGCGGGGCTCGAACCAGTCGTCGCTTTCCCGGCTGTGGCAGACCGTGTTGTAATACAGCTCGAGGTCAGCGCCGTGACCGAGCATGGTCGTCGTTGAACAGGTCATCGCGCCGCGGACCCGGCCGATCGTGCCCCAGGCACGCGGGACGACGCTGTATACCCCGAGGCGCAGCGGCGGACCGACGAGCGCGGCACTCCCCACGTTGGCCTCCACGTCGAAGACCCGCATGGGCGGGATCCAGCTCGCCTCGACGCGCCACGCCCCTATCCGGAGCGAGCCCCTCGGTCGCGGGAAGAATGGGGCGAGGTTGGTGGATTCCGGCTTGTCGATCGACGGCCGGCGTTGCGTATCGTCCAGCCAGGGGACATGCGAGACTTCCAGGCTGAAGGAGAGGCGCGACTCGTCAGGCGCGGTGCCGGCTGGTGAAAAGGCCAAGGCCGCCGAGTAGAACGCGAGCAGCCGTCCTTCCGGGTCCGAGAAGTTGTGGCGCTCGAGCACGCGTTCCTGGGCCGATGCTTCGCCGGCGCAGGCGGCTGAAGCCGCCGCAATCAGCCCGGCGAAGGCCCGGAGGGTGATGTACCGATGTCGACACGTGTACTGCCCTGCCCCCACAATCGGCAACGGTACACCCCCAGAATTCAGTCAGGTCCGGACCAACTTACCTCACGATGACCTGACCATTCATCCCCGCGTGGATCGTACAGACGTAGGAGAAATTGCCGGACTGGTTGAAGGTCCGGCTGTGCGACGAGGAGTAGCCCCCGCTGGTGATTCCCGCCGGGGCGCCGGCGCTCGAAAACGCGACCGTGTGCTCGACGCTGCCGAACGTCCAGGTCACTGAACCGCCCTGCGATATCGCAACCTTGTTCGGCGTGAACACGTCCCCGGCCGAGGTCGAAACGTTCGCCTGGCTTGGGAGAGTGCCGGTTACGGCCACCGCCACGGCGGCTGTTCGTGTCACACTCCCCCTGGTCAGCGAGACGTTGATGGTTGTGTTTCCACTGTTCACGCCAAGCACCGTTCCCGATCCATCGACTTCGGCGATCGATGCGCTCACCGAGTTGAAGGTTGGTGTCCCGGGGTTCACGATGATCCCGCCCTGCGTGTCCATCGCTGAAACGGTGATGGTCTGCGAGTTGCCCGCCACGAGATTGATCGAGCTCACGTTCGTGGTGATCGATCCAAGTGTCTGGCTGGTCGGTGGAGGGGGCGGTGGTGGAGGCGGACCGGTGGGATCGTCATCGCCCCCGCCACCTCCACACCCGAGCAGTGCCGACGTGACTACCAGGCAGGCTAAACGAGTGACATCCATGCGCCTCCCTCCGGATGGTCAGAGACCGGGGTCCGCCGCGACTGCGGCAGACGGCCCACCGCGGGGATGGTAAGTCACTCTTTTACAACATGATACCGTTCCACGGTCAAGGCTGCTCTGGAGCCGGTGAAGGCCTCTTCGCGGACGGTGAAAGCGCTACGAACCCATCAATTCACGGATCCGTTTCCGGTAGCTCTTTCCCGATTGGAGACGCGTACCGTCGGCCAGTACCAGGATCCAGTCGCCCTGAAACCACGGCTGGAATTCCCGGATCCGTTCGAGGTTCACGATGGTCGAGCGGTGGATGCGCATGAATCGTGAGGCGGGAAGGCGCTGTTCGATCTGGGTCATCGTCGCCCGGTGATCGTGCACTGTCTTTCCCACGTGTATGCGGACGATGTCGTCGGCCGCTTCGATCCAGTCGATGTCGGCAACGCGGAGGTACAGGACCCGATCCCCGGACTTGATGGCAAGCCGCTCGAGGCCCGGTGAGGCGAGTCGTTCGAGCGCCTCGGCCAGCGGACGGCTCCGGTTGACGGTCGATCCTGAGCGGATCAGTTCAACCACGCGATCGATGGCGCCGTTGAACCGCGCCCGGTGCACCGGCTTGAGCACGTAGTCCAGCGCGTGCACCTCGAAGGCGTCCACCGCGTGCTGGTCGTGCGCGGTGACAAAGACCACCGGGGGCATCCGGTCCGGCCCAACGGCCCGCACGACACCCAGCCCGTCGAGCTCGGGCATCTGCACATCGAGCAGCACGAGGTCGGGACCGAGGGCACGGATCCGTTCCACGGCGGTGCGGCCATCGCCACACTCGTCGATCACCTGGACGTCGCCCCGGTCCTCGAGCAACGCGCGCAGGTGGCTCCGGGCCACGGGCTCGTCATCGACCACCAGCGCGCGGATGCGTGAGTCCGTCATGAGCTGGCCGTCTCGCGCGGCCAGCGCGGCTCGGTGTGAAACGGAATCTCGATCCTCACGTTGAAGCCTCCCTCGGCGCGTGGTCCGGCCTCGAACCGATGTCCGGGGCCATAGAGGGACGCGAGTCGCGCCCGCGCGTTCCCCAGGCCAACACCCTCGGACAGTGGGGGCGCGTTGCGGCTCCCTACCCCATCGTCGACCACTTCGAGCGCCAGCACCTCATCCTGCCGGCGCACCGAGATCCGCAGATGGCCGGCGGCGACGCGCGGCGTGATGCCGTGCTTGATCGCGTTTTCCACCAGCGGCTGCAGGAGCAGGCTCGGCACCATCGCGTCGCGCGCGGCCGGGTCGATGTCGAAGCGGACCGAGAGCCGGTCGGAAAACCTGACGAGCTGGATGTCGAGGTAGTGGCGCAGCACCTCGAGCTCCCGGTCGAGCCGGACCTCCTGCTCGCCGGCGGTGCCTAACGACACACGCAGCAGCTCGCTCAGCCCGGTCACCATGCGCTCGGCCGAAGGCGGATCGCGGTGCACGAGTGCCGTGATCGTGTTGAGCGTGTTGAAGAGGAAGTGCGGCTGGAGCTGGAGCCGCAGCGCCTGCAGGCGCGCCTGGTCGAGGCGCCCCTGCAGCTCCTCGCTTTCACGGGCGGCTTCGGAGAAACGCCGGGAGAGCCGTTCCTGCCAGTGCGCGGCATAGGTCGCGACCGCGCCGGCACAGGCCAGCAGCAGGATCTTGGCCCCCTCGTCAAGCAGCGACACGGCCGCCGACGTGCTGGCCGCCACGGGACTGAGCACCGTCGGCAGGCGACCGCTGAGGAGGAACGCGACCATGAGCATCGCGTATTCCGCGACCACCAGCGCAGAAACCCACGCCGCCTTGCGAGTGGAGCTCGCCACCGGGAGCGCGGCGAGGATGATGAAATAGGCGGCCAGGATCGGTGCCTTGAGCGCCATGCCGGGCATGAAGGCGAAGCCGTATGCCGCGATCAGCGCCGTGACCGCGGTAATGTCGATGACGAAGTTCGTGACGGACAACCAGCCGGGCAGCCTCTCCCGGTGGTAGAAGAGCCGGTGCTGCCCCAGCGTCCACGACAACGTGATGGCCAGAAGCGAAGCGTTGACGACGTTCAGTGGGCGTGGAATCGATGGTGCGTAGGCAAGCGCTGCGCCGCAGAGCAGCGCCAGCACCACCAGCCTGACCGCATTCAGTAATCGCTCGGCGCGGTCCCGCTCCGCAGCCAGCAGGCGCTGCGGGTCATCGATGGCGGGACGACGAACGGTTACCATCCGAGGTCAGAGGTCAGAACAGTCAATGGGGTCAGACTCCATTGAACACCGATTACGTGGTGGTTCTAGCACAGCGGGTCAATGGAGTCTGACCCCATTGACCCGGAAGCACTAGTCCGCCTTCGAGCGACGGACGTTGGACTTCGCCGCCTCGACCGCGGGACACCGCTGCCCATGGTCCGCACAGTACCAGCCGTGTCGATCGTGAAAGACCTGGTGCTTGCCGGATTGTCGCTCGAACTGAACGACGTAAATCGCCTTCACCCTCGATCGGTCACCGGCCGCGGCCCGGGCGTCAACCGGCTCGACCGTCACGCGCTCGGGGAAGAGGTCGAATTGACTCACGTTGCGGGCACCGGGCAAAGGCATGTTGTCGCTTTCAAGCTAATGATCCGCTGCACATCATTCCTCCGCTGACTCCCGGCTAGCCCCGGCCTCCACTCCCCGGATCCCGATTGCCAGATAACAGTTCGTATCCGACGGCGTCCTCACCCGGGGCGCCGCTGCTCGAGGTGTGCGTCGAAACACTCCCCGAAGCGCTGCAGGCCGTCGAAGCCGGTGCGCGGCGGCTGGAAGTCTGTGCCGCGATGTCGGAATCCGGTACGACGCCAAGCATCGGTCTCGTCACGGCGATCCTGGAGCGCCTGGACGTCACGGTATTCGTCATGATCAGGCCACGCGGCGGCGACTTCACGTACGACGAGCACGAGATGGACGTGATGCTTCGTGACATCGACGCGATGAAGCGGGCCGGCGCTCACGGGATCGTGAGCGGAGCCCTGGAACCGGGTGGAGATATCGATCGTGACCTGACCCGGTCACTGCTCGACACCGCCGCGCCCCTGCCCTTCACCTTTCATCGGGCCTTTGACCTGGCGCCTGAGCTCGAGCGCGCGGTCGGCGTGCTCCGCTCCCTTGGCGTGCGACGCATACTGACCTCGGGCGGCGCATCGACCGCGCTCGTGGGCGCCGGCGCGATTGCCCGGCTGGCGCGCCAGACCGGAGAGTCGATGATGCTGATTGCCGGTGGCGGCGTGCGCGCGGCGCATGTGGCGGAGCTCGTCCAGAGTTCAGGCGTGACCGAAGTGCATGCGCGGCCCACACGACGCCGCGCGACATCCTCCTTCGCCGCGCGACCGATCCAGTTCGGAGCGAGTGTGCCGGTGCCTGAACGCAGTGAACTCGATCCCGACGCCGTGCGCGCGCTGGTGCGTGAATTGAGCTTCCTGGACTGAGAGGCCAGAGGCCAGAGGCCTTAATTCATGCGGATCGCGGGCTTCTGGCCCACGACGGGGATCCAGTAGGAGAACCATTCCACGTTGCGCAGCATCCGGTCCTTGCTGAGCCGCGCATCGTTGATACCGTGACCCTGGCCCGGGTACAGGACGAGCTTCACCGGCGCCTTCCCGATCCGTTTCATGGCTTCGTAGAACTGGATGCTCTGCTCGGGTGACACGCGACGGTCGGCTTCGCCGGACTGGATGAGAAGTGGCGTGGTGACGTCCTTCACCTTGCGGTACGCCGAGCGTTCCACGTACAGCTCCGGCTTATCCCACGGCGCGGAGTTGAGCAACATGCTGAGGTAGTCGGAGATGTCGGTCTGGGAGAAGAACGCCGTGAGGTCATTCACCCCTGCGCCGGCACTCGCCGCGGCGAACCGTCGTGTCTGTGTCACCCCCCAGAACGTCTGGAATCCGCCGTAGCTCCACCCCATCAATCCCATCTTCGTGGAATCGGCAATCCCGGTGCGGATCATGGCGTCCACGCCGGAATTCACGTCGATCCAGTCCTTCCCCAGGATGTCCCCGTGGTTGAGGCCACGGAACCGTTTGCCGTAGCCTGTCGAGCCGCGGAAGTTCGGTTGCAGGACCGCGTATCCCATGCTGTTGAACACCTGGACCGGATACGCCGTGTTGATGGACGGATACCGCAGCGCCGATACCCCGGCCGGCCCGCCGTGCACCACAACGAGCAGCGGGACACGAGTGCCCTCCTGGTAGCCGACGGGAAGCGACAGCACGCCCTCGATGGACTCGCTGTCCGCCGCCGACTTCCACGTCACCACGCGCTGCGTCCCGTGCGCGAACTCGGCGGCGTGCGGATTCGTACTCGTCAGGCGGCGCGGCGCGAACGTGACGCCGGTGGAGGCGTAGACCTCGGGCGGCTCATTGCTGGTCTCGGACAGGAAGGCGATCGTGCCGCCGGCCGACCGGAACGACGAGTTGAACCGCTCGCCGCTCACGCGCTGTGGCGGTCCGGATGGTTTGCCCTGCGCCAGCGGGATGCGAAACAGTGCCCGATCGGTTTTCACCGCCGCCTCGACGAGCAACTGCTGGGGGGTGGCGGTGACGAAGGTGGCGTCTTCGTCCAGCGCGTCGGTCAGGGACACCGGGTCGCCGCCGGTGAGGGGCACTGTCCAGAGTCGCGTATTCTCGGTCCCTTGCGCCTCGCCCGAAGCGGCGATGATGAGGCCAAGTGCTGTCGTCCACCCCACCACCTGCTCATTCCCCGGCATCGTGGTGAGCGCGCGGGATTCCGCGCCTGGCTCGGCCTGCAGGTACACGGCGCCGCGCGAAGCGGCAAACAACGTCGGCTGTGGTTGCGCACCGAAGGCGAGCTGCCGGGAGTCCGGGCCCCATACCACGGACGTGACGTGCAATCCGTCAGGTGAGATGGCGCGCCCGTTGGCCGGCTCCCGCGATTGAAGCACCACTTCCCAGAGCCGCGTGAACTCGGCGGAATACGCGCTGTCACGCACGATCGCCTTTCCGCGCTCCTTCTCCAGGTCCTGCTCCGCGCGCGAGGCAGAGGAGCTGGCGAGGTAGACGACACGCTTCGCGTCAGGCGACAGCCGGTAGCTGGAAACCGCCGATTCGTGGCGGGTGATCTGCCAGGCTTCCCCACCGCTGGGATCGATTCCAAAGACCTGCATGCGTTTGTCCGTGCGATCCGAGAGGAAGGCCAGCCACGAACCGTCGTTCGACCACTGCGGCGCGCGATCGGCGCGCGGCCCGGACGTCACGCGTCGCGCTTCACCACCTGCCGCCGCCACGACCCAGACGTCGGAGTTGGTGACGTTCTCTGCGGTGTTCCGTTCGGTGACCACGTAGGCGATGCGCATGCCGTCGGGGCTGATGGCGATGTCGCTGACGCCCTTCATGGCCATGACGTCGTCGACCGTCCAGCGCTTGGCGCCGTTGTCCTGGGCGATTGCGGCGGACGAGGTGACGAGAAAAACAGCCAGCGATCGGACGGCGATCCGGCTGGCGATCCAGTTGGCAATCATCGATTTACGATCCTTAAATGCGGTTCATCGGGCGAACGGGGCCACCGTCCCCACGTCCAGCGAAAGTGGGGACCGGT
>DAIUET010000061.1:0-12386 GCA_036845045.1 Gemmatimonadaceae bacterium
GGATCCCCGCATCGGCGGCGGGCACGGCGACGCGTACCTCGACTGGATCGAGGACACGGTGAAGCCGTTGATCGATGACCGGTACCGCACGATCGCCGCCCCGGACGGAACGGGGATCGGGGGTTCCTCGCTCGGTGGCCTGATCAGCCTCTACGCGTTCTTCCGCACCCCGGCGCGTTATGGTTTTGCCGCGGTGCTGAGTCCGGCCCTCTGGTTCGGCGACGCCCGGATCTTCCGCTTCGTCGAGGCGGCGACGTACGTTCGCGGTCGCATCTACCTGGATGTGGGGACGCGCGAGGGCGAGGGCACGCTGGCCAATGCCCGGGCCATGCGCGACCTGCTGCTGGCCAAGGGCTACCGGCGCGGACGGGACCTGATGTGGGTCGAGGACAAGGGCGGCATGCATAACGAGGCAGCGTGGGGGAGGCGCCTCCGCGGCGCCCTGC
Organism: Gemmatimonadaceae bacterium; assembly: GCA_036845045.1. Classification (GTDB taxonomy): domain Bacteria; phylum Gemmatimonadota; class Gemmatimonadetes; order Gemmatimonadales; family Gemmatimonadaceae; genus JABWBJ01. Next base: position 447 of record DAIUET010000061.1, read on the forward strand.
CGTTCCTCCTGGGCGGGACCTGACATGGGGACGCGCATGGCCGGCCACCACCATGCCTGGTACTCCCCCTCGGTCGACCGGACCATGCACGTCCGCTGGTTCGGCGAGCAGGGGGCACGGCTCCTCGCGTTCCCTACCACGATGGGCAACCATAACGAGTGGCCGGACCGCTACATGCCGGACGTCCTGCGCGAGCACCTCGAGCGGGGGTGGGTACAGCTCTGGTGCCTCGACCACAACCACGACCAGAGCTGGTACGACAAGGAGGCGCACCCGGGCCACCGCGCCTGGCTGCACCTTCGGTACGACCGGTACATTCGCGAGGAACTGCTGCCGTTCGCGCAGTCGGTCAACGCGAACCCGTTCGTGATGGCCACCGGCGCCAGCTTCGGCGGGTTTCACGCGATGAGCATCGCGCTCCGCAACCCGACGCTGTTCCATCGCGTGATCGGGATGAGCGCGATGTACGACATCAAGGGGATGACGGGGGGCTATTCGGACGCGAATGTCTACGCCTGCAACCCGTTCGACTTCATGCAGCATGAGCACGATCCGGGCCGGCTGGCGGCGTTCCGTCGCCAGGACATCATCATCGCCATCGGCCGGGGCGACCCGCACTACCGGGAGAACGAGGAGTTTTCGGCGATCCTCTGGCAGAAAGGGATCGGCAATGCCTTGCGCGTATGGGACGGTCATGCGCATGACTGGCCGTACTGGGAACAGATGATCGTCCGCTACGTAGGTGGTCACGATTGAACGACCGGGATGGGAGGTGGGATGTGGGAGGATGTCGGCGGTGTGTCGCGGGAAGTTTGCCGACAAGATTCTGCACTATCAGAACGCGAAGTTCATCACAACTCTCACATCCCCAATCCCACATCCAACCACTGAACGCGCTGAAACATGACGAAACGAGTCGGCTTGTTTGTGGGACGGGAGTGGAGTTGGCCCCCCGCCTTCATCGAGGAGGTCAATAGTCGCGACCAGGGGGTGATCGCCGAGTTCGCCCGGATTGGCGGGGAGTTCTTCGATGCGCCGGTGCCGTATGACGTGCTGATCGATCGCATCTCCCACGAAGTCCCGATGTACCGCTCCTACCTCAAGAAGGCGGTGCTGCAGGGCAGAACGGTCATCAACAACCCCTTCATGTGGACCGCCGACGACAAGTACTTCGGTGCGATCCTCGTCTCGAAGCTCGGCGTCGCCTCGCCGAAGACGGTGCTGCTGCCGAACAAGGACTACGTACCCGGCATCGTGCCCGCCGAGAGCCTGCGCAACCTCCGTTATCCGCTCGACTGGGGCGCCATCGTCGAGTACATCGGCCTCCCCTGCGTCCTGAAGGACGCGCATGGCGGCGGCTGGAAGCAGGTGCACGTCTGCAGCTCGCTCGATGAACTGATCCACCATTACGACCAGTCCGGCCTGCTGACCATGATCGTGCAGGAGTTCATCGAGTGGGAACAGTTCGTGCGCTGCCTCTGCATCGGCCGCAACGAGATCCTGCCGATGAAGTACGACCCGCGCCAGCGGAAGTACCTCGTCGAGCACGAGCACCTCACGCCCGAACTCGGCGCGCGTATCGTCCGGGATTCGACGACGATCGTGAGCGCGCTGGGGTATGACATGAACTCGATCGAGTTTGCGGTGCGAGGCGGCGTCCCCTATGCGATCGACTTCATGAATCCGGCGCCCGACATGGACGTCTACTCGCTGACGCCGATGTACTTCGAGTGGGCGGTGAAGAAGATGGCGGACATGGCCATACGCTACGCGCTCAATCCACCATCCCAGGTGAAGGAATTCAGGTGGGGAGAGCTGTTCTAGAGCGGATGTGGGAGGTGGGATCTGGGATAAACTTCGCCTTCCGATGACGCAGAAATCGTCGGCAGGCCACCGTGCACCACCGGCCTTATCAGCTCCCTCCCACATCCCACCTCCCACATCCCACATCCAAGATGGTAGACGCCTACCACGCCCTCCTGACCCCTGAAGTCGCCGAGGCCTCCCACGAGCACCTCGAGGCCGTGCTCCGGAAGAACGGTCTGGTGTTCGGCGGGCGGCCGCTGTGCACCGTACTCCGGCCGCGATTCATGGCGGTGGACGAGTACGCGTCGTTGCAGCGCCGCATCGTGCCGCTCCTGAGCGCCTTCGCCAAAGTGCACGAGCGGGCCATGGTGGACTCGGCGTTCCGGTCGCACTTCGGGCTCCTGGACTGGGAGGAATCCCTGCTCGCCGCCGACCCCGGCTACGCGCGGCCGAGCCCCACGTCGCGGCTCGACTTCTTCCTGTCGCCGGCCGGAAAGTCGTTAGGCCTGACGGAGTACAACGCCGAGACGCCGGCCGGGGCCGCGTACGGCGATGCGCTCACCGAAGCATTCCAGGACCTGCCGGCGATGCGTGAGTTCTGCCGCACGCGGGATGTCTTCCCGATCCCCTCGCGCCATGGCGTGACCGGCGCCTTGCTGGATGCCTGGCGCGGGTTCTCCGGCGCCCGGTCGCGCCCGCGGATCGCGATCCTCGACTGGGACGACGTCCCCACTCGCACGGAGTTCGAGCTGTTCCAACGACACTTTCATGCCATTGGCCTGGACTGCGTGATCGATGACCCGCGCCGCGCCGAGTACCGGGGCGGACAGTTGCTCGTGCAGGGCGCCCCCGCGGACGTGATCTACAAGCGCGTGCTGATCTCGGAACTCGTCGAGGAGTGTGGGCTCGACTCGCCGGTCATGCGTGCCGTTCGTGAGCGCGCGGTCTGCATGGTGAACGGGTTCCGCTGCAAGGTGCTGCACAAGAAGGCGTCGCTGGCGGTGCTGAGCGACGAGGCCAACGCCGGGATGTTCACCACGGCTGAACGGCTGGCGATCCACGGGTCCATTCCATGGACGCGCGTCGTCGCGGAGCGGATCACGACCTGGCGCGGCGCGGAGGTGGACCTGATGCGCCTGATCCTCGACCTGCGCGAGTGGCTCGTGCTCAAGCCGAACGACGAATACGGCGGGAAGGGAATCACGCTGGGCTGGACCGTCGATGAGTCCACCTGGGAAGCCGCGGTCCGCTCGGCGCTCGCCACGCCCCACATCGTGCAGGAGCGTGTCGAGATTCCAAACGAGCCCTACCCGAGCTGGGTGGATGGTCGCGTCGAGTTCTCGGATCGGCAGTACGACACAGCCCCGTTCGTGACCAATGGTGAATACATGGAGGGGCTCTTGACGCGCCTCTCGACCGCGGTGCTGCTTAACGTGACGGCCGGTGGGGGAAGCACCGTTCCCACATTCCTGGTTACGAAGCGCCCATGAGTGGATGTGAGACGTGGGATGTGGGAGAACCCACGAGGTCTGATCTGATCGGTTACGTCAATTCAAGGCGACAACGGCGAGAATCTGCTTGAGATCAGGTTCCTCCCACATCCCACATCCCACCTCCGCTGTCTGGACGATGAAAAGACCGAGTCTCACAATCGGAGTCGAGGAAGAGTATCAGATAATCGACCCCGTCTCCCGGGAGCTGCAGTCGTACATCACGCAGATCCTCGAGGACGAACGACTGGTGCTGGGCCAGGTGAAGCCTGAGCTGCACCAGTCCATCGTCGAAGTGGGCACCACGGTCTGTCACACACCGCAGGACGTTCGGCAGCAGCTCATCGAGTTGCGCCGGAGCGTGATGGAGCTGGCGGGCCGGAAGGGCCTGAAGATCGCCGCCGCCGGCACGCACCCCTTTTCGCACTGGGCCAACCAGGAGATCACCCCCCTCGAGCGGTATCTCGGCACTCGTGAGGCGATGGGTCAGTTGGCACAACAGCTGTTGATCTTCGGCACGCACGTGCACATCGGTATCGAAGACCGGGACTTCCTCATCGATTGTTCCAACGTTTCTCGTTATGTGCTCCCGCACATCCTCGCCCTTTCGACCAGCTCCCCGTTCTGGATCGGCCGCGACACAGGCCTCAAGTCGTACCGCACGGCGGTGTTTCGCGCGTTCCCGCGCACCGGCCTGCCGCCGTACATCGCCTCCTGGTCGGCCTTCGAGAGCTATGTCCAGACGCTGATCACCACGGGTTGCATTCCGGATGGCACCAAGATCTGGTGGGACGCGAGACCCCACTCGAAGTACCCGACGCTGGAGTTCCGCATCTGCGACGTCTGCACGCGCGTCGAGGAAGCGGTGTGCATCGCGGCGATCCTTCAGGCGCTGGTGTTCAAGCTCTGGAAGCTCCGTCACGACAACATGACGTTCCGGGTGTATCCCGCCGAGTTGATCGAGGAGAACAAGTGGCGTGCGGTGCGCTATGGGATCGGCGGAAAACTGATCGACTTCGGGCGCGAGACGGAGAAGCCCGCGGGTGACCTCATTCGCGAGTTCATCGAATGGTTCCTCGGCGATGTCCTCGACGAACTGGGCACGCGGCGGGAAGTCGAATACGCATTTCACATCCTGCAGAACGGGTCGAGCGCCGATCGGCAGATCGCGACGTTCAAGCGCACGGGTGACCTGCGCGCGGTGGTGGATCAGTTGATCGTGGAGACGGCGGAAGGCGTGGTGCCCTCGCCTGCGGTCACGAGGACGGAAGAACGCCCGATCGAGTTCCGTCCGGTGTCCGAGGTGGAGATTCCCGTGCCCGCGCCGACCGCTGAGTCGTTGTCGGCCCTCGCGCCCGACCCGCGCGACTGAGCGCGAGCACGCGGGTCGGCCCTCGTCGCCGGGAGCCGGGGTTCGGTGTCGAGGCCACTGACTCAGCGCTCCGGGGTATATTCACCCTCCAAACCAGCCACAGATTTTCGGAGCCTGGATGACCAACCCTCGCCGCCCCACGATTGGAGTCACGACGCAGACGTTGCAGGCAATCGACGGGATTCCCGCCGGCCTGCCCTCGTCCGTCGTGATGAACCAGCGGTATTACGAGGCGGTCGCGTCAGCCGGCGGCGCGCCGGTCCTGATCCCGTTGCTGGACGACACCGATGTCCTGCGCGCGACCTACGAGGCGTGCGCGGGGATCCTGATTCCCGGCGGCGTCGACATGGATCCGGCCACCTACGGCGAAGCGCCTCACGAGAAACTCGGACGCATTGATCCCGATCGTGATCGCGTCGAGCTCCAGCTCGCGCGCTGGTGCATCGAGGATTCGAAGCCCCTGCTGGGACTTTGCCGCGGGCTGCAGGTCATCAACGTCGCGCAGGGCGGCACGCTCTTTCAGGATATCGAGGCGCAGCTCGAGGGTGCGATCCGTCACGACTACTTCCCTACATACGGATTCGCGCGGGACCATCTCTCGCATGACGTCGCGGTCGCTCCCGCGTCGCGGCTCCGCTCCCTCGTCGACCTCGAGCACCTTCCGGTGAACAGCATGCATCACCAGGGGGTGAAGGAACTGGGCGAGGGACTGGTGGCCAGCGCGCGCGCCGCGGACGGGCTGATCGAAGCCGTCGAATCTGCCAACGGTCACTGGATGGTCGGCGTGCAGTGGCATCCCGAGGTGTTTGAAGAGCACAATCCACACGCGAACCACCTGTTCCGCGGCTTTGTGGATGCGAGCCGGGTGTGAAGTGGGATGTGGGATGTGGGATGTGAGATCAACTGCATGGCAATAAAGGCGGGTTGTATCGGATGAGCGGATGCTCGTTCCCCCCTGGCCTCCGCACTCTGACCTCCAAACTCGCAGTCCTCTGGCCTCTGGCCTCTGGCCTCTGGTCTCTGGCTTGTACGAAAGACCTTCAACTGATCCAGGATCCGCCTGACGCGGCCGCGGCCACCACAACCGGGCCCTGGGCGAGCATGATCTACGCCGCCCGCACCGACAGCGGCATCATCGTCATCGACCTTGGCTGGACCGGCTCCGAGGACGTGCTGCCGTCGGTGCTCGCGCAACTGGACGCCACCCCGGCCGACGTGCGATTCGTCTTCCTCACCCATGCGCACCGTGACCACATCGCCGCCTGGCCACTCGTCAGGCACGCCACGTTCGTCATCGGTGCCGCCGAGGTCCCCGCGTTCACCGGAGCCGCGAAGTATTCCGGATGGGCGGCCCGCATGGGCGATGAGCTGAACGAGTATCCGCGCCCGGCTCCCGGCGAGCTGGCGCTCCTGACCGTCGTGGCAGATACGGGATACGTCCTGGGACGAGATACGGTCTTCGCGTTTCCGGTTCCGGGACACACCGCGGGGAGCGTGGCGTACCTGTTCCGCGGCATCCTGTTCGGCGGGGATGCCATCAACTGGCGACCCGGCGCGGGGTTCCAGGGGGCGAGGCCGGAATTCTCCGACAGCATCGAGCAGAACCGCGAGAGCCTGCGGAAGCTGTGGCAGCGGTTGCCACTCTCCCGCACGCCCGTCATGTGCAGCGCTCACGGCAAGTGCGCCCCGGCCGATTCCGCCCTGCGTGAACGGGTGCTTCGTTAGGTTTTTCAGCGGTTGATCCGGCCGTACAACACCCGGCCGGTGATACCCGTACGCTTCACCTCCACCCTCATCACGTGCGTCCGGGTACCCTCTGGTCCGGGTAGTGACACCTCGAGCGGGTAGCCATAGGGCACGTCGCAGAACGTCGCCGCGCCACGAGAGTCCGTGAGCGCCTGCACGACGTGCTCCTCGCCGGTCCAGACGCGTGCGCTCATCGCGCGGAGCGTGCGGTCCGTTCTTGCGGGCCACGAGACGAGGAACCGGATACCGGGCATCGGCACCAGGGTTGCGCTGTCCACCATGAGCAGGCGCAACGCACCGCGTTCGCGGGCTCGCTGCAGGTACCGCAGGTTCGGATCGGGGCAGGCCTCGTTCCGGATGCCGCTGGCGTCACGCGCGCGTAATTCGACACGCTGACTCCGTCCGGGCGGCAGCTGGAGTCGGCGCGCTGCCGCGAGCACGGCGAACGAGTCATAGCCATCGGTGTGTGCGACGACGGAAACACCGCCGGGCGGCAGGCTGTCGAGTCGGAACGTACCATCGGGACCGGTCACGGCCTGACGATGCATCCCGATCGCGCGCACGAGGGCGTCCGGCAACGGACGTCCGGCACTGTCACGGACCAGGCCGACCAGGGTCGACAGGCGAACCGGTTGGATGACGCCACTGGTAATGACCGTTCCACCTTCCTCCCGGAGCTGCCGGCGCGGCACCAGGGCGTCAGGCATCACGACGACCTGCGGCATCCGGATGAACCACCGGTCCACGATCCACGCGCCAGACTCCAGACGCGCGAAATGAACCTCGCCTCCGATCCGGTCGGCGTTAGGTAGCACGGGCAGCCGCGTATAGCGGAACTCGACGAAGCGGAGCTCGAATCGCTGCGCGTCGAGCCAGATGGTGCCCGTGATGTCCGGCAGCTTCCGGTCACGAGCCGGGACGAACGCGAGACCTGTCAGCTCGGGCCGGCCGCGAGGCGCCGCGGCCAGCGAGAAGCAATGGTCCCGGAGAAAGGCATTGGACGCCAGGGCGCTCGCGTCGGGGGCCAGGTACTCCACCGAGTCACCCGGAAGCCGGCGCCAGTACCCCACCTCGGACAGCGAGTCGCCACTCAGGCTGGTGAAGGGCTGCTCCACCATCACCTGCGCGTCGGTCCGCCAGTCGAACATGACGCGCAGCGTGCCCGACTCCAGCTCGGCCGCATAACGGGAGATCCGGGCCTCCATGAGCTGGTCGCGGAGGGAGATCTGGGTCGCCTCGAGCGCCGTTCGCGCCTCGTCCCAGAGGGATGCGATGCGGGACAGTTCCCGGGGCCTCGTCGCACAGAGGCCGGACACGGTGACCTCCGGCAGCGTGAGCGCAACCGCATCGATGGGCACGTCCACGACGCGCGTCTCGCCAGGGGCCAGGTCGAAGCCCGTCGAGACGTACCGCTTCACGCCAATGCGCTTCACGGCCAGCCGGTAGCGTCCCGCAGAAGGAGCGCGCACGGCGTAGTCGCCCGTGCCCGAGGTCAGCACGCTGACGATGGCCGAGTCGCTGGTTTCGCCAAGGAGAGACACTACGGCGCCCGGCACCGGAGTGGATGCGTTGACTTCGGTCACCCGCCCTCGAACGACCTGAGCCGGCAGCGGGGCGGCCAGGAGTGCCAGCGCAATCACCCAGCAGCATAACGACGCGCCCCGCATCGGTCAGTCCGGACGGCGGGTGATCACAGTCGTTACGCGGAGCTCGTTCCTTTCAACGCGGAGAACGCTCGAATCCGGCGCTGCCTTGCCGTCGGGCCGCACGGTGGAGAAGACGAGACGCACGTTGGCGGGGACGTCGCAGAACGTTACACCGCCCGACCCATCCGTCAGGGACTCGGAACCGCCAACATCAGTCGCGATCATCTTCGCCGGATTGCCTGCCGGACCGGCATAATTCCCGGCCCAGCGCAGCCACACGCGCAGGCTCGGAAGCGGCCGCGCGGTGACGCTGTCGACGACCATGACGCGCAACGTCCCGTTGCCCCTCTGGGGCAGCTTCCCCTCACAGAGGCGCTCGACCAGTTCACTGGTCCTCGGCGCGCGGAGGGACACGTTGGCTGCATCCCCCTCGCGCAGGTCCACGGCTTCCCCCACGAAGCTTCCGGTCGCCGTGTAGGTGGGGTGCTCGGCGATGACCGTGAAGCGACCCGCCGGCAGGCTGTCCAGACGGAACCCGCCTGAAGCGCCCGACTGCGTGCTGAACGGCGTGCCGCCTAACCGGACCGTCACGCCAGGGAAGGGACGACCCGCGCTGTCGGTGACGGTCCCCGTTACCGCGGCGGGACGGGCGAAAAGCGTCAGGCCTGACGTGAACACCATCCCTCCTTCCTCGACGAGCCGGTGCATCGTCGGGCGGACGACGACCGACGGAATTCTCGTGTACGCGTCGACGGGAGAGACGGACCGCGCAAACTGCGGGAAGCGCATGAACCATCGCGAGGTGACCCAGGCGCCGTTCGCCAGCCTGCCGAAATGCACCTCGCCGCCAACCCGGTCCGATCCCTCGAACGGCGGGAGCAGCGTGTACCGGAACTCCACGAGACGCAGCTCGAACGTGCGGCCGTCGAGCCACAGCGTCCCGCGGACATCGGGCAAGGTCCGGCGCGGCGCCGGCTCGAACCCGATGCCGATCATCCCCCGCCGGTCGCGACCCCCTTCGGCCACGCTGAAGCAATGATCGCGGGAAAACGCCTTCGACAGCAGGACGTCCGCGTCAGGGGCGTAGTAGTACTCGACCTCGCCCACCGTACGGTGGTATCCGAACCGCGAGAGCGAATCGCCGCTCAGGCTGACGAACGGACGGTCCATGAGGCCTTTCCGCTCCGCCCACGACTCCTCGAGCACACGCAGGGTACGCGGATGCAAGCCACGCGCATAACGAGTGAGGTGGCCTTCGAACAGCCGGTCCCGGAGCGAAATCTGCGCCGCGGTAAGCACGGTCCGTGCCTCGTCCCATAACGACGCGACACGTGACCGGTGCGATTCGTTCAACACGCACATGTCGGTCTCGACCACCCTGACTTCCGGCAGGCGATAGACCGCCTCGAGCGTGATGTCCATGACCTTCGACTCTCCCACGGCGAGGTCGAACGGTTCCGTGACGAAACGCTGGACACCGATCCGTTTCGCTTCGAGCCGGAATCGTCCCGCGGCGGACCCGCGGACGGCGTATTCGCCGCGTGCATTTGACAGCACCGAGTTGGTCGGGGCAGCCGACCCGGATGCGGGAACCAGCGACACCACCGCACCTGGGACCGGCGCCGAAGAGGCACGATCGGTAATTCGCCCCCGCACGACCTGTGCTTGTGTCGCCGAGGATAGCGTGGCGATGCCGCAGAGTACCCGCAGGAAAGGAAGAAAACGGTAGCGCACGGCGTTGACGGATTCGCTGGAGCAGGACCTGAGGCCGAAGGGGGCTCGCAGCGGGCGCGACGAGTCCTGTGGTAGCATATGTCGCGCGCCTCCCGACGCCAATGAATCGTGGCACGATGGTCGCATTGAAGGACCCTGCTCCCGGCGGGCACCACCTGGGGTCAGTCGAACAAGATCATGCGTCCCAACAAGATCGCGGTTGTCGGAGCGGGGACCGTCGGCATGCCCATGGCGGCCCTGCTGGCCTCCGCCTGGGGAACTGACGGTTCGCCGCCACCGCGTGTGGTCGTGCTGCAACGTCCCTCCGCCGCGTCGGGCTGGAAGGTGAAGGCGATCAACGGCGGGCGATCACCGCTCGGCGGCCACGAACCGGAGCTCGATCGCCTCATTGCGGCGGCGGTCTGTCGTGGCACGCTTTCGGCAACGCATGATCCCGCGACGTGCGCTGACGCCGACGTCATCCTCGTCTGCGTGCAGACAGATCGGATGGGGCTCGCTCCCGATTACGAGACGCTCCTTGGCGCTCTCGGCGATGTCGCCACCGCCTTGCGCCGGCAGCCTCCAATGCGGCGGCCCCTCATCATCATCGAGTCGGCAATCGCGCCATCGACGATGCAGACCGTCGTCAGGCAGTTCTTTGTCAGTCGCGGCCTCATTGACGGCAAGGACATCCTGCTCGCCAACAGTCCCAACCGGGCGATGTGCGGCCGGCTCGTTGAATCGATCACGCGCTCGGACAAGCTCGTGGCGGGTCTCGGTCCCGAGGCGCCGGTGCGCGTCGCGTGGCTCTATCGGCACATCCTCACGCGTGGACGGCCAATCGTCACCAACAGCCTGGCCGCCGAGACGGCAAGCGCCGTGGAGAACGCCTTCCGCGATGTTCGCATCGCGTTTTCCGTGGAGATCGCGCGTCACTGTGACCGCATCGGGGTCGATTACCGCACGCTGCGAGACCACGTCAACGACCTGCTCGAGTGGAGCGACAACGTCTCGTGGAACCCGACCGCCGTTCCCACCGGCGCCCTGTTGCTGCCCATGGTCGGTGTTGGCGGACAGGCATTGCCGAGGGATGGTGTTCTGCTCTGGTGGCGTGCGCTCGAGGCCAGTCAGCCCTCGCGCAACAGCCTGATCCTGGCAGCGCGATCGGTGAATGACGCGTCGCCCGCGTCGGTGATCCGGAAAGCGCGACTGGAACTCGGCCCGTTCGACGGCCAGCGCCTCACCATATTGGGAGCCGCCTACCGCGCGGATGCGGCGGGAACGAAAAACTCTCCCAGCCTGGTGCTCGCGACGCTGCTGCGCGATGCGGGGGCGGACGTGCTGATTCACGACCCGCTCGTGCACATGGGGAACGCCGATCTCGAGCGACTCAACCTGGTGAATCAGTTCACGCCGGACTTGCGCGAGGCGCTCGCGCACGGGTCGGTCGTGTTCGCCGCGACGGGTCACCGGTCGTACCTGAGCCTGGTGGCGCGGCTCCGCGACTCGTCAGGCATCCGCGGCGTCGTGGACGGCTGCAACCTCTATCACCCATCTGAATTCGACGGGAGCCGGGTGCGCTATACGGGGATCGGCCAGGGGCGGCGCGCGCCGAACGGTCATTTGGTGCGGAGCGTGGCGTCGATGTATCGCGCGGTGGCTCGGGGTGTGGCAAACGAAGTGGATGCGCTGGTCAGGTTCCTGAATGCGCGGTACGCCGACGGAAACTTCAACACCGTGGATGCGTCGGAAGTGCGGCGGCTGGCGGCGACCGGCTGGTGCCAGTGCCGGCTCGAACAGGGGGGCGATATCCGGGGCGTACAGGAGCACGAAGGGTTCCTGAGTGGCCTTGCCCAGCTTGCCATTCACTCCGCGCCAAGGGGGGCGAGACGCCGCCAGGTGCCGCCGGAACAGGTTCCGCCCGGACTCTGGTTCGGCAATGAGCAGGCGATGGTGGGCGAACGGGAGACACCGTGGCCGCTTACGCCTTCGCAATAGCAAGTAGCTGGTTGCCGATTGCTGGTTGCGTGTTGGCTCTGACGTTCAGTGCTGGTGTCGGAGCGAAAGACGACGCAACTTGAGACTAGTGACAAGCGACAAGCGACAAGCGACAAGCGACAAGCGATAAGCGACAAGCGATAAGCGACAAGCGATAAGCGACAAGCGA